>NZ_JBICHO010000396.1:0-6168 GCF_043100905.1 Rhodopirellula sp. JB055
CGTCTCTCGACTCCGGCATGGATCGACATTCTGGTTCAGCGACTCAAGGATGCTGCCGAAGCTCGGGTTCGCTCAAAGATCGCCGAACAGCGTGTGCAGATCCTTCGCCAAGCGGTCCGCAGAATCACGCAACGCGTCAACCTGTTCGACAAAGTGCTGATCCCAACGGCCAAGGAAAACATCCAACGCATTCAAATCTACTTGGGCGATGCCGAACGTGCCGCCGTGATCACGTCGAAATTGGCAAAGCTCAAGCAACAACAAGCGGCCGATGGCTGGGACAACGAGGGAGAAGATCCATGAGCATCGTCCCTCTGGAACGGGCCACCTTTGTCGGGTTGAGCAGCGAAAAAGAACCATGGCTCGATGACCTGCATCGATTTGGTAGTTTGGAAATCATTCCACTCGGTGGTGACGAGCATGTCGCTGTCGGTGGACCATCGAGCCAATCTCGTGAAGCGTTGAAGTTTCTGCTGACCGCACCGCAACGACGTCGTCAAGTGCGTGACCGCAGCCAGTTCGACGCGACCGAAGTCGAGCAGCGGGCTTTGCAACTGCAGGCCCAGATTCAGTCACTCGAGTCAGAACGAGATGATTTGTTGCTGCGGTTGAAAGCCAGCAAACCGTTTGGTGAGTTTACCTTCGCATCTCCTGAGCAGATGGGCGGTTTGCGACTGTGGTTTTACATCGTCCCCCACAAGGACATGACCAAGCTGCCGCCCAACCAGGACCTGACAACCGCCTGGGAAGTGGTCGGGCGTGATCATCGATGCTGTTATCTGGTGGTGGTCTCGGCGGAGGAGCCACAGGGCATGCCGGTACCACGCGAAAAGATCGGTTCACGCTCACCCCATGAATTGCGACAGCGATTGGAAGAGGTGGAACTGGCGATCGAGGACGCACAAGCCGAACGGGCGTATCTGACGCGGTGGTGTTTGTTGCTGGCGCGCAGTCTGGCAATGTTAGAAGACGCAGCGGCTCGAGCGGGCGCTGCAATGCAAACCTCTGACCTGACTCCCGTCTTTGCGATGGAAGCTTGGGTACCCGCCGAGAAAATTGACGAGCTGACTGACTTGGCGGACCAGCGCGGCATTGTGTTCGAGCACCGGCCGCCGACACCTGATGAGGATCCGCCCACGCTGATGCGGAATGAAACTCGGTTGGAAGCGGGCGAAGATCTCGTCAATTTCTACATGACGCCGGGCTATTGGACGTGGGACCCGTCGTCAATCGTGTTGATCTCCTTCGCCATCTTTTTCGCGATGATTCTGGCCGACGCCGGTTACGGGATGTTGCTGGGCGTTGCGTTGTTGTTCTTCTGGAAAAAGCTCGGCCGACCCGCGACGGGTGATGTGATGTTGACCTCCGCCGAAGACATCGAGCAGGGGCAACCGAACCCGCAACGCACGGCCGGCCAACGTTTTCGGCCCATGCTGGCTCTGATCGTGTTGCTCTCCGTGGTGTATGGGGTGTTGGTGGGCAGCTACTTCGGACTCACTCCACCCCCGGAATCGTTGCTTGGCCGGTTGCAGTTGTTGGACATGAATAACTCACAACTGATGATGGGCGTGGCCGTTTTGGTCGGCGGGTTGCATGTGATCTTGGCCAATATCATGGACGCACGACGCTATGACGATTGGCAGGATGGACTGGCTTCATGGGGTTGGGCGACTGCGGTTGCCGGCGGTCTGTTGGCTGGTGCCGGGGCTGCGATTCCCGCTGTCCAACGGCTGAAAATCATCGGCGGTGCTGCGGGAATCATCGGGTTGCTGATGGTGGTGGCCTTCACAGCTCGACATGAGAAGCCATTGCGTCGACTCCTAAGTGGTCTGCTTGGCCTGACCAAAATCTCCGCCGCGTTTGGAGACGTGCTCAGTTACCTGCGGTTGTTTGCGCTCGGCTTGGCATCGGCGTCACTCGCAGCGGCCTTCAACGACATGGCCGCGGACATTCATGGTGGTTTGCCAAGAATCGGATTGTTGTTTGCATTGCTGGTGTTGTTATTCGGGCACGCGCTGAATCTTCTGCTGGGAGTGTCCAGCGGTGTGATTCACGGTTTGCGGCTCAATGTCATCGAATTTTTTAACTGGGGTTTGAAAGACGATGGTCGTCGATTCACCCCTTTTCGGCGAAAGGAAGGTTCCACATGGAATTGACAGCGATCACGTTGGGGTGGATCGGGCTTTATGCGCCGCTCGCACTGGGTGCGGTAGGCAGCATGATTGGCTGTCTACGCGGTGGCATGGCTGCGTGTGGCGCGATGCTCGAAGTTGAGAGCGGTTACGGTCGCTATGTCGGCGTTGCCGCGATGCCCTCGTCCCAAACCATTTACGGGATCGTCGTCACGATGGCTTTGCCTGCGGCGATCTCACCAGAGAACTCGCCAGGCATGTTTGCCTTGGGAGCGTTGTCCGGCGTCGCCCTGATGGTCAGCGCCTTGGCCCAAGGTTCGGCATGTGCCGCAGCAATCAATTCCTCCAAAAGCAAACCAGAAGTGTTTGGGATTTCACTGGCTCCAGCAGCCTTGATTGAAGGCTTCGCAGTGTTCGCGTTCGTATTCGCGCTCGTACTGGCAGGTCGATTGCCGTCATAAGTCAGGAAAACGCAAACTAGAAGCTGCCACCACTGAGTGGGATAGAACGATGCACGAAAATTCAAACGCGTCCTCAAGTGTTCAGAACTTGATCGAGCGGATCCGCGATCAAGGCGTCCAAGCGGCGGAAACCGAGGCCGATCGGTTGTTGCGTCAAGCACGCCAGGAGGCGGCGGAAATTGTCGCTGCCGCCAAGGCCGAAGCGGATGCCGAGCGAAGCAAAGCCAAGTCTGAGATCGAAGCCCACCGAACCGCATCACTCGATGCTTTGCAATTGGCAGCTCGTGACACCGTGCTGGACCTCAAAGCACGCGTCGTCGAACGGTTCGAACAATTCGTCAAGCGATTGGTCGTTTCTGCCACGCATGACGAACAATTGGTTCGCAATCTTGTGCTGGTTTTAGCCGGAGGCGCTGCCGAAGAGTTTATCCAAGATAAACAAATCGAAATCCGAATATCGCAAGCGTTGTTGGGCGAGGCCACCCTCAAAGAAGAAGGCAAACATGCGATTCTTGCGTTATCCAGCGACATGCTACGCGAAGGGATCGAGCTGATTCCGTCACACGAAGTCGAAGGCGGTGTTCGAGTCCAATTGGTGCAAGATCAATTGGAGATTGATCTGTCTGACCGAGCCGTCGCTCGACTGATTTCGGAGCGAATGGTCCCTCGTTTCAAAACGATTCTGGAGGGTGCGGAGACAAAGTGATGTACTACGACTTGATCTGTAGTTTGCCGCATCTACCAGATTTCGAGAAAGCCAAATGGTTGCCGATCTCACCATTGCGGTTGCGGCAACGATTGAATCGGCTGAGCCCATCGCACGCCGAGCAATTGGACCATGCTCGGTCGTTGATCGGCTGGCGTGAGCAGCGACTGTTGGGTGACCAGGATCGGATTGCCACGTTGCCGGGACTCATCGATGAGAAACTCGACACACCCCTGCATGACTACATCGAATTTCGTATGACTCAAAAGTCGCTGCTGGCTGCGCTGCGGTGGAAGCACGATGGGCAGGACCTCTCCGACGAACCACATCGGTGGGGGATCGGGCCACGCGCGCATCACATTCGCAAACATTGGCGGCTTTCGTGCTTCGGTTTGGAACATGTGTTCCCATGGCTGCCGATGGTATCCGAGAGATTGTCGTCCGGTGACGCTATCGGATTGGAACGGATGTTGGTTCGTTTGAATTGGCAGTGGCTGACGCGGTGCGCCGAACAATCCATGTTCGGGTTTCAAGCGGTGATGGCATATGTCTTCAAGTGGGACATGCTTCAAGCATGGCTTGCATGTGATCCATCGCGAGCCAAAGCTCGCTTCACTGAACTCATCGACAAGGTGACCCATGTCGCAAATGCATAGCGGAAACAGGGAGTCCAAGACGGCAACGGTCGTTCAAGTCCGCGAAAGTCTGGTGTTGGTCCAGATCGACGAACAAGCGTCCGTGAAAAAGAACGAGGTGGGTTACATCTGCGTCGGCGAAGAACGGCTGAAAGCAGAAGTGCTGCGAATTCGTGGACGCACAGCAGACATGCAGGTCTTTGAAGACACGTCGGGGGTCCGTGTCGGTGATCGTGTTGAGATGACCGATGAAATGCTGTCCGCCACCTTGGGCCCTGGCTTGCTAGGCCGTGTCTTTGATGGCTTGCAGAATCCACTTCATGATTTGGCGGAACAACATGGGTTCTTCCTGCCACGAGGCGTGTCAGCTCCACCGCTGAATCTAGAGCAAACCTGGAAGTTCACCCCGGCCGTCTCCGTTGGTTCGCGTGTCCCGCCTGGTGGAGTGTTGGGGACAGTCCCCGAAGGCCCCTTCACTCACAAGATCCTCGTCCCCTTCGGAGAGAAAGAACCGGTCACGGTCACCTGGATCGGTGAGGGAGAATGGACGCTGCAGGACCCAGTAGCGCGGTTTGAATCCGGTGGGGTCGAACGCGAGATCACCATGGTTCAGCGTTGGCCCGTTCGCCGTCCTATTCCCGAGTCCTTGCTACGTCGACGTTATGCAGAACGTCTGTACGCCCAAGAACCCATCACCACCGGAACGCGAATCATCGACACGTTTTTCCCAATCGCCAATGGCGGGACCGGGTGCATTCCAGGACCATTCGGCGCTGGCAAAACGGTTTTGCAGAGTACGATCGCCCGGTATTCAAGCGTCGACATTGTGGTGGTGGTGGCCTGCGGCGAACGCGCTGGCGAAGTGGTTGAAACGATCACGATGTACCCGGAGACAAAAGACCCACGCACCGGCGGCACCTTGATGGACCGCACCATCATCATCTGCAACACCTCCTCCATGCCGGTTGCCGCTCGCGAAGCATCGATCTACATGGGCGTGCCGCTGGCGGAGTCCTACCGCCAAATGGGATTGAATGTCCTGCTGATCGCCGACTCCACTTCGCGTTGGGCCCAAGCCATGCGGGAAACATCCGGCCGGATGGAAGAGATCCCGGGTGAAGAAGCCTTTCCCGCTTACCTCGATTCATCCATCAAGAGTGTCTACGAACGAGCGGGCTTGATTCGCTGCGCAGATGATTCGGAGGGCAGCCTCACGATGATCGGAACGGTTTCCCCAGCCGGTGGGAACTTCGAGGAACCTGTCACCCAATCGACGCTCGGCACCGTCAAGGCATTCCTCGGACTTTCTTATGACCGCGCCTACAAACGTTTTTATCCGGCGATCGACCCGCTGATCTCTTGGTCGCGGTATTTGGACCAACTCAAGAGTTGGTTGAGCGAAAACCTTGATCCCAATTGGACACGCGACGTCAAACAGTTGCGGGAACTGCTCGAGCGAGGCGACGCAATCAACCAAATGATGCAGGTCACCGGTGAGGAGGGAATCACACTGGAAGATTATATCACTTGGCAGAAATCCGTCCTGGTTGACATGGCCTATCTGCAACAAGACGCCTTTGATGAAGTCGATGCCTGCATGCCGCGCCCGCGACAATTGGAGAGTCTGAAGTTGCTTCGAAGCCTTGTGGATCGCGATTACGACTTTGAAACTCGCGATGAGGCTCGTGATTTTTTCACCAAAATCACCGGTCTCTATAAGAACTGGAACTACAGCCCGCAAGATTCAGCAGACTACCAAAACTACAAAGCATCGATCGAAGCAGCGGTGCGTGAACTGGCTCAAACCGCCTCGTGATTCATACCTGGTTCGCGGCTTACCGATTTAAATTGACCGAACCACAACACAGCCTTCCGTTCCCAGGAGCGACTGATGTCGACAACGACCAACGAAGCACAAACTGTCCAATCCGACGGCCACGATCAGACGCTGAGCCAAAAGGAACTGTCCAAGCTGAACGCCTATTGGCGTGCATCGAATTATTTGTCGGTGGGTCAGATTTACCTACTCGACAATCCATTGCTGAAAGAGCCACTGAAGCGCGAACACATCAAACCCAGACTGCTGGGACACTGGGGGACATCGCCAGGTCTGAACATGCTCTGTGTTCATCTCAACCGTGTGATCAAACGAGATGACCTGAACATGATTTATGTGATCGGCCCTGGTCACGGCGGTCCATCACTGGTGGCGCACGCTTACTTGGAAGGAACCT
>NZ_JBICHO010000397.1:0-2984 GCF_043100905.1 Rhodopirellula sp. JB055
GGATCTCTTTCGTCTCGTCGCCCCAAGGACACCCCATGCAAAATCGTCGTTCGACCATCTGTCTGTTGCTTGCTCTTTCGTTCGTTGCATTGTCGTCGACCGCTCAAGCTCAGCGTCGTCGTCAAGCGCAACCTGGTAAAGAGCCGCCGCATCCACCCAAGGTTGGTGAAGTTGCCCCAGATTTTGAGCTGATGAATCAAAATGGCGAAGTCGTTTCGCTGAAATCACTGACGGCGAAGTCACCCGTTGTGATGCTTGTTCTGCGTGGCTGGACTGGCAAACAATGCCCGTTGTGCAATCGTCAAGTCGGTGAATTTTTGAGTAAGCAGGCAGCTTTGTCGGGTGTTCAAGTGGTACTGATCTACCCGGGCCCTGCCGAGATGCTCGGTGAGCACGCGAAAGAGTTCCAAGGCAACAAGTCGTTCCCGTCGAACTATCACTTCGTGCTCGACCCCGACTTCAAGTTCACCAACGCGTGGGGACTTCGCTGGGACGCTCCTCGCGAAACCGCTTACCCGTCGACTTTTGTGGTTGGCCAAGACCGAAAGATTGTCTTCGGCAAAACGGTTGTCTCGCACGGTGACCGGGCGGATGTCGCCACGGTTGTCGCAAAACTTCCCTGAGTCAGATGTCTGACAACGTTGGCCAATCCAACGCTAGCGAAGCCGAAGGAGCCTTCCGGTGACCCACTGGAAGGCTCCGCTCGTTTCGCACCATCTAATTCTTTGCGAACAGTTGTTTCGTGGTGCGGGATCGATCAGAGTGGTCCGTATAGAGCTCGTAATCCCGCGCAAACTTCAAGGCATTTGTGCGATGATGGAACGGACATGACCACATGAATGACGCCGGACGACGTGCACGATGGGTGTTGGGATTTGCATGTTTGTTGCTCCCCGTTGACATCGCGTTCGCCCAGCAGGGCGAATTTGTGACGAGCGAGCGGCTGACGTTGGGGACCGAGCGTCTTCGGTCGGCTTCCGTTCGCGTCGGTGACATCGATGGCGATCGTGACCTGGACGTCGTCGTCGCCAGCGGCCGTCATTGGCCTCAACAAAACCAGTTGTTCATCAATCAAGGGCGAGCCAAGTTTTCGATTCTTCGTCCGCTTGGCACGGACCAACGCACTTCTTACGCGTGCGAATTCGCTGACTTCGACGGCGACGGCGATCTGGACATTGCGACCGGCAATGACATCGCGCGAGGCGAGATCTTTCTCAACGACGGTGGAGGTCACTTCACACTTCATGGTGAGTATGGCGATGTCACCTGCCTCAGCAGTCTTCTCGCAATCGACCTGGATCTCGATGGAGACGTGGACCTGATCGCAACCTGTCGCGGTCGACCCAATCGCATTTATCTCAATGACGGACAAGCCAGCTTTGAGTCCGGTTCCACGTTTGGAAAGAACACGGATTCGACGATCGACGTTGCCGCAGGCGACCTCAATGGCGACGGGCATCTCGATCTCGTCCTCGCCAACCGGGACCGGCAACCCAACGAAGTGCTGCTGGGCGACGGAAAGTTGCGATTCACTCGGAGTGTGACGTTTGGTTCCGGTGAAGATCATTCACGTTCTGTTGCCATCGCGGACCTCAACGCGGATGGCAATTTGGATTGGGGGATCGCCAACATCGGAAGCGAGAATCAAATTTTCGTGGGCGACGGTTCCGGTGGCGTCAAAAAGCGCGTGGAATTTGGATCTCGCGACAGCAAATCTTACGTGTTGGCAATTGCCGACATGAATCAGGACAAAGTTTTGGATCTCGTCGTCGGAAATTTGAACCAACCCAATGCAGTGTTCCTTCGCAGCGACAATGGTATGAGCTTCGAGGAAGTTCCGTTTGGTTAAGCCTCCGCAACTTATGGTCTCGATGTTGGGGACTTGGATGGCGACGGCGACGCTGACATTGTCGTTGCCAATTCCGACGATCTGAACCGCATCTTTCTCAACCGTGTGAACAGATAATGAATCCAACCATGCCGAAACCACAGACCCGTCTGTTAGCTTTGCTGCTCTTCGTGATGGCTCCTGCAGCGAAATCGCAGTCCGAAACGACCGCAGATTGGCCGTCATTCCGAGGCCCCGGGGCTCGCGGTGTTGCCGAGGGGACGACGATCCCGACGAGCTGGAACGCAGATCCAGAAAGCGAAACCAACGTCGGCATGCTCTGGGTAGCGGATGTTCCTGGGTTGGGACATTCCAGCCCCGTGGTTGCCGGTGATCGAGTGTTCTTGCTGACGGCGGTTCCCGATGAAGGCGAGACGGAACTGAACATCGCTGCCGGCGGGAACATTGATGCGGCTGAGGATAGCGGCGCGTACAGTTGGATTGTGCTGTGCTACGACGCTGAAACCGGAAAGGAACTTTGGCGACAAACGGCACATCATGGAGAGCCCAAAGCGACTCGGCACAGCAAGGCGACTCATGCCAATACCAGCGTTTGTGTCGATGGCGATCGAGTGGTGGCTTGCTTTGGTTCAGAAGGTCTGTATTGCTACGACCTCGACGGAAAGCTGGTGTGGGAACGCGACCTCGGCGTGATCGATGTCAGTAAGTACGGGATCGGTTGGGGATATGCGAGCTCTCCTGCGATTCATGATGGTCGCGTCGCGGTGATCTGTGACGATCCCGACCATCCGTTCGTGACCGTTTTGGAACTTTCGGACGGAGAGGAAGTTTGGAGATCGGATCGGTCGGAGGTTTGCGAACGCAGTTGGGGGTCTCCGTTGATTTACGAAGTCGAAGGCGTCACCCAAATGATCGTCAACGGTTTTCCTTGGATCGTGTACTACGAATTCGCCACCGGAGAAGAGCTGTGGCGACTCGAAGGCGGAGGTGACAACCCGATTCCGACTCCGTTTGTTTCCAACGGTTGGATCTACATCACGAACGCACACGGTGGGAAAGCACCGATCTATGTGGTGCGTCCCGACGCTCGTGGAACGATCAAACTCGATGCGGAAGAGGAATCCGATTCGCTGGT
>NZ_JBICHO010000398.1:0-3838 GCF_043100905.1 Rhodopirellula sp. JB055
GAGTCCTTGCATTTGCAAAACTTGATCTTCTTGCCGCTGCCACAAGGGCATATCGAGTAAGTGTCGATGGACATAAACAGTCGCAATAAATGGGGGCGTGCGGGCAGCTTGGCTGCGGTGTGAGCGAGTGAAGCTGGCAACTTACCACGCCGAACGATGTGTCCCAAGATGCGATCTGCCCCCGGATTGTCAGGCAATCGAATTTCGGGCGTTTCAACACCGTCTGTTGTGTTCTCGCGAGAGCAGTCTGAACCGCAGGGCAGCGATGCGAAAGTTCTTAGCGTGACAGCAAATCAGGCGAGGTCGCGTCGGCCAAATCGCTTGATGAGTGATCGAGCCACTGGCGGAGCGGGCCTGTGTCCGGGACCGCGAACGATCCATGGGCGGTTTGTCGATCGAGTTCCCGGTAGCGAATCTCAATCAACTCGACCGTCTGTTGGAAATGGGCGCGGACGCGTTGGTTGATCAGCTTGCGAACTTGGTCCGAGGACAGTCCCGACGATCGGTTGTTGCGACTGGTTCGATTGTTGGCATTTGGCGTGGCGTTGCGATTCAGAACGACGTTTTCGCCGAGCACGGAGCGGATCTCGGAAGAACTGAATCGCAAACTCTCGTCTTCCCGAACCGCGGATTCAAACCGACTCAGAACGCGAGGGTCGGTTGAGAGCCGGATGTGATCCATCTCGTGCTGAACCAACGGCGAATCCCAGAACCGGCTAAGGTCATTGGGACGCCTGCGAAACCAGACCTTGTGGTCGACCTTGAGTTTCAACTCGGGATAGCGGACTTTGACCACAATGCCATCGTCGCTCCACCACCACCGGCAGCGGCTGACGAAGTGGTAGGAAAGGTTGAACCGAGTTTCGGCATCAAACTCCCGGTTGATGAATCCGGTCGATCGGAGCCCCGCGGCAACAGAGGGACGCGGGCCACCCGAGATGAACTCGACCTGTCCGGACTCGAGCAATTCCGCGATTGCTTCTTCGGGAACGGGAAGAGCGGACATCGCGATCGGCTCGGCGACCCACTGTTCTTCGTCAATCATGCCTTCCGCCGCCAAGTCCGCTTGCGAATTGGATTGCGCGAACACGGCGGGGGAGATGCTACCGAGATGCAAGATCAGACCGGCAATCCAAAGTTGGCACTGCCATCGCGATGCGGTCTGGTTCGGTGCAATCAATCTCGTGACCCGGGAGTGATGGACAGCGTTACGTTTTGGCCTTCGCGGTTGACAACGATTTCAACCTCCTCGCCAATCTTGAGCGCTTCAATCGCATAAGTGTAGTCGTAAATGTCTTCGATCTTTTGAGATGCCAATTGCACGATCACGTCTCCGCCTCGAACACCAGCGGTGTCTGCCGGGCCCCCGGATGCGACGCCGCTCAGTTTCAGGCCTTTGACCTCGCCGGCGGCGTAGTCCGGAATCGTTCCCAGGTAGGCCGTCAAACGGGCACGCGGGACTTCTTCGGTGGATTGGCCTTCGTCCAGTTTGAACTCTGGCACGTTGTCCGACTGCAAGAACCCGCGAGTCAGCAGCCCGAATAAATTCGCGATGTCAGCGTTGCCGTCGTAGTTCAGTTTGTCGGGGGTGTCGCGAGGGGTGTGGTAGTCCTCATGGGCTCCCGTGAATCCCGACAGAATCGGCACGTTGCGAGCCACAAAGGCGGACGCATCAGTCGGCAATCGAGTGCTCGTGCGATCGAGTTGCAAGGCGACTCCGACGGGCACATTGCGACGTTGGACTTCCCCTTCAAACCCAGGCGACGAACCGATGCCCTGCACGATCAGTTTGTCCCGCAACCGGCCGACCATGTCGAGGTTCAGATACACCGCAACCGCATCGCCAAGAGAAGCCGCATCGGGTGTCATCCCATGAGCATGTGCGATCGCGATGTCATCTTCGCTAGGTTCTTCGATCGGAGCGTCGGGATACAGTTTTCCGAAGTCATCGACGAATGCTTGTGAGCCGAACAGACCGAGTTCTTCCCCGCTCCAGGCGGCAACCATCAGGTCACGTTTCATCTTCAAGCGGCCAGAGTTTCTCTGGTCGACCAAGTACTGAGCGATTTCCAGCATCGCCGCAACTCCACTGGCGTTGTCATCCGCCCCGACGTGAACTTGGTTTTCTTCGTCCGATCGAGCCAGTGAGTTGCTGCCTCCGCCGCGACCGAGGTGATCGATGTGGGCGCCGACCATCACAACGGGGAACTGAATGGGAGCGGAGGTGTTGGCGGTTGAGTCTGCCGGCAGTCTCGCGATCACGTTTCGGCCCGTGCCGGTACGGCGATTGATCTCGATTGACGCTTCGACCGTGATGCCCGACATGGGAATTCCCATCGCCATCTTCCCATCGTCGAGATGCGATTGCAGTTCTTTCAAATCGTGGCCGCCGGCGCGAACCAGTTTGGACGCGACTTCGTTGTTGATCGAGACCGCGGCCAAGCTGACTTGGGCTTGGGAGGCATTGGCATCGAATCGAATCACATCTCGTTTCACTTGGCTGGTGGGACCAGCCACGAAGATGATTCCGCGGGCACCCATGTCGCGTGCAATGGTGGCTTTGCGACGGGGGGCGCCATAGCGTGCCATTCGTTGGCGTTGTTCGGCTGAAATGTTTTGCGGCAGGTCTCTCAGGACCAAGACCCAGCGATCAGCGACATCCAAGTGAACGTAGCTGTCGTATTCGTCGTTCTGTTCGTCGCCGGGGACCTGCAAGCCGTAGCCAGCAAAAACGACTTCGCCGGATTCGATGTCGCCAGTTTGTGAAAACGAAAGCGGTGTCCATGACTTCGTCAGTTCGGTGTCGATAATTGCCGAATTGCCGCCGGGCGAGGAGGTGGTGATGGTCAGTTGGTTGGCTGGTCCAAGTGACGAGCCCGCAGGGAATTCGAAATCATGGAAGAACGTGCCGTCTTGTCCGGCCGGAACAAAGCCCAGACTTTCCAAGTAAGCCGCCACATACGCGGTCGCTCGTTTTTCACCAGGTGTTCCCGTCAATCGTCCACCGAGTTCTGGCCGGGTCAGGTAGTCGACGTGCCGCATGACATCGCTTGGCCGAAACTCCGGCGCAGTGGCGGTCAAATTCGATCGGGCCAGCGAGGCGTCTTCGTCCATTTGGTTGGCGTCGTCCGGCTCCGCCAGTCCCAATCGCTGACGAGCGGTTTCGAGATTGAAATCCGCGATGTAGATCTGCGACGTGCTCTGTTTGGGTTCGCCGTCTTCCATCACGACGTCGCCGTTGCTGTCCACCACGCGTGTGGTCGTCCAAGACAATTGCTCTCCATTGGGGAGGAAAACGGGCAGCCCGTCGAAGCCACCTGTCGTGGTCAACCGAACGGGTTCGCCTTCACCATCGGCTCGAACCAAGTACAGTTCGAAATTGGCGAACCCATGTTTGTTGGTGGTGAAGACCAAGAATTCGCCGCTGGGGTGGTAGTACGGTGCCCAGCTCATCGCGTTGATTTCTGTTAAACGCTGGACGTCCGACCCATCGGTCTTCATCGTGAAGATTTCCGCGGTGGCTCCGTTGGGGGCAAAACGTCGCCAGCAAATGCGTTCGCCATCGGGGGAAAAGAATGGCCCGCCGTCGTATCCCGGTTCGCTGGTCAGTCGTTTCACGTTCGAACCATCGGCATCCATGATGTAAAGGTCGTTCATGAACGCGGGGTCGCGTTCGAATTGTTCGCGTTCGCGTTCTGTCAATTCGCTTGTGTAAGCGGCGCGGTTGGACGCGAAAACGATCTTGGTTCCGTCGGGGCTGTAGCTGGCTTCGGCGTCGTAGCCCTTTGCATCGGTCAGGGCGGTCAAACCCTTCGTGGTGCCCGGTTCGATCCGGTCC
>NZ_JBICHO010000399.1:0-6256 GCF_043100905.1 Rhodopirellula sp. JB055
GCCAGTCCTTCGCCATGCAAGGAGGCGACGAAGTCTGACAGTTCGGTGATTGTCAGATCAGCCGGTCGGCGTCCGTCCATCCAGGTGACGAACCGTTTCATGTCTCGCCCGTAGGCAGCGACGGTGTTATCCGCCAGATGACACTCACGTTTCAAGTAAACCAAAAATTCGTCACAAACCGCCTGACCGGCTGAGGGGGCGGCGGATTTCGATTGTCCGGACTGCATTTGCTGCAGTTTTGTGAGTCGTTTAGCCACTCTAGGGGTGCTCCACGGCGTTCAGGGATGCACTGTGAGTGTGCACTTCAACGGAACGTTTCCAATCCGTTATCGTCTTGGAAGGCGTGTTGCCGCCAATCTCAATTCTTCTCGAACCATCTCCTTCGCAAGTTTCTTCCTATGAAAGTTTTCGTCGTCGGCGGTGCCGGGTACATCGGGTCGCACGCGGTCGCTTTGTTGCTCGATGCCGGTCACGAAGTGGTCGTGTTTGACAATCTGTCGCGAGGCCATGCCAAATCGGTCCCGGAAGGATTGTTGGTGGAGGGGGATCTTCATGATCAAGCGAAGCTGACCTCGCTGTTGAAAGAGCATTCGGTCGACGCGGTGATGCACTTCGCCGCATTTGCCGAAGTTGGTGAATCGGTGCGTGATCCGGCGATCTATTACCAAAACAACGTGGTCGCGACCCTGTCGTTGTTGGAAGCGATGCGTGCAGCAGACGTCAAGAAAATTGTGTTCAGCAGCACAACGGCAACCTACGGGCAGCCCGAGACGGTGCCGATTCCAGAGACCACGCCGCAGAACCCGATCAATCCCTACGGATTTTCCAAGTTAGTGATTGAAAAAGCGTTGGCGGACTACGCTCATGCCTACGGATTCGCTTACGCCGCGCTGCGATATTTCAATGCCGCTGGAGCTCGACCAGATGGAACGATCGGTGAACACCACGATCCAGAGTCGCACCTGATTCCGATCGTGTTGCAGGTGGCATTGGGGCAACGCGAATCGATTTCGATTTTCGGCGATGATTATCCCACGCCGGATGGCACCTGCATTCGCGATTACATCCACGTGGATGACCTGGGCGACGCTCACCTGCGGGCACTGGATCGATTGGTTCCGGGAGAAGGCATCCAGGTCAACTTGGGGACCGGTCGTGGGACCAGCGTTCGAGAAATCGTTGAAGCCTGTCGGGCGGTGACCGGGCATCCGATTCCGGAAGTCATGGGCCAGCGACGGCCAGGTGATCCTGCCGAGTTGATTGCCGATGCAAGGTTGGCAGGCGAAGTGCTGGGGTGGAAACCGCGATACACCCAAATTGAAGACATCGTGAAGACGGCGTGGAATTGGCATCAGGCACACCCCCAAGGTTACGACACGGTTTGACGGACGCGCTGTTTGATGGGGCACGCGGATCCAGGCGGCTTCTTGAGACCTCCTCCGACTGGTTGTCGTTGTCGATTTGAATCATGATGATAGAAGTCTCGGCGGATTTGATGCGCCACGTTCTGTTTCATTGCTAAGTCGTTGGCGTCGATTCGTTCATGTTTCCATTGCGACGTTCCACAAAAGATCCATCGGTGGATTGGCCGGCGTTGCTGTCTTTGTTGGAAGACGACGATCGACGAGCGGCGGTGGAACGCATCGCACCCCAGGAGGGGCGAGAAAGCTATCTGACGGCACTTCGGCGGATCGAGAACGTGCAGTCTCAAGCGACTTTGGCCGCCGGTCGTCGACTGCACACGGCTTCGAAGTTGATCGATCGGCCGACGATCGCTGTTTCAGGCATGCTGAACAGCGGCAAAACGAGCCTGGTCAGTTCGTTTCTTTCTCCGGCCGGTCAACGACGCACGCTGCGTGGGACCAGCAATCGACAAGGAACCCATCGATTCGTTCTTTGGCTGCCTCAAAGTTGGCGATCGGACGTTGAACTTTGGAGTTTGTTGATCACGCGAATCGGCGATTCGTTGGGGAACTCTCCCGAGGAGTTGTCGCTCGATCCAGAGTCGGCAGCAGAACAGTACAACAACCGCGACGGAGACGCGTCGTTGTTGTCGGTTCCATTGCTCGCGACCGACCCAGGGCTGGATGAAGTGGGTGTCGGGTTGCTGGATTGTCCCGACATTGTTTCGGACGAGGAGTTTGGGCTGGGATCGCCCGAGCAACGACGCGAGTTGCTCGGCCGTGCCGCCACGCTGTGTTCCGCTTTTTTGATCGTGACCGGTGCAGAATCTTCTCGTGACACAACGTTGGCGGACTTGCTGCGGATCGCATCGGATCTGATGCCGGGTGTGCCGCGAATGTTGGCGGTCAACAAAGTGCGTCCCAGACAAACGCCAGATCAAGTTCACGAAACATTTGATCCTCTGGTTAAACGTTATGGCGTTGGCACGTTGTACGCCGCCTACGATTTCGACGTCCCGTCGAGCCGACCGTTCATACCGGTGGTGGACGAGCATCACCCACAACGTGATGCGATGGTGCCCGCAGAATCGGATTTGCAAAGCGAAGACGAACCCGAGTTGCTGCCTGTCTTTTTTGCTGTCAGCGAAGACCCGGACAACAACCCTCCCGCGGTGATCGACGAGGATCGACTGTTGCAGGCTTTGCCGTCCAAGCTCGATCGAGGCGTGTTGTTTTCGCAGTTGCATCAGGCGCTTCGGATCAACCTGGAAGATGCTGTTTGGAATCAGGGAGTGGAGTCCATTCGCCGCAACGCTGACGAGTCCTTTGAGAAGACTCGGCAGTGCCAACAGGTGTTGCTGGATTCGGCACTGGAGTACTTCGCGCATCGAAAGATTGGCGGGGAAGTCATCGAGTTGCGATTGCACCAAAGCGAGCGAATCATTCGGCAACTCAGCGAATCGTTTGCTGCTACTGCGCCGTGGTATGCGCGCTGGGGTGTGCGGCTCAACTCAACGCTTCGGCGGGTGGTCGGTGGAGCGGGTGACTTCATTCGCAACCTGACCCCGACGGCGGTTTCACGGCGTGCCGCGGATGACATCAAGGGCCGCTTTCAAAGTGGCGAGTACGGTGGATTGATCGAACCGACGGGATTGATCAACGAGATCGAACGCCATGGGGGAACCTCAGTCTTGACGCATCTCGCGTCTGATTCGGAAGGTGGTTCAGCAACGGAGGTTGAGGTTTCAGTGTTTCGGGAACCAGTCGAACGCGCCGTTCTGCGATTTGAACAAGACGACTTCACGACGTTGGATCCTCGTCGGCTCGATGCCGCGGTTCGCCAAATGTGGGCGGAGGTTCCGGTGCATCGAAAAATCGCGACGGGGCTGACGCCGTTGGCGGCACTGTTTGCGACCTTCGGCGCGGTTCTGATGATCCCTGTCGACTTGGGAGCCAATGCGATTCTTGCGGCGTCGATCCCGGAGATGCTGGCCGCGGCAGGACTGACCATCATGTCGACGATGTGGGCCGCCAATCGCGGAACGCAAGACGTCAGCCAGCAGGCGGCTCGGCAACAATTGGCGGACTTCTTGGCAGTGCTGTGCGATGAACTGGGCG
The DNA here is from genome assembly GCF_043100905.1 of Rhodopirellula sp. JB055. NCBI lineage: Bacteria > Pseudomonadati > Planctomycetota > Planctomycetia > Pirellulales > Pirellulaceae > Rhodopirellula > Rhodopirellula sp. JB055. The sequence goes on from NZ_JBICHO010000399.1 coordinate 3,522, forward strand.
TGGCCCGGCCAGATCCACCGATGGATGTTCGAGTGGGCAACGCGAAGGTGACGTTGCCGCCATCGCGAATTGCGAGCGGCGAGCCACCAGCCAAGATGATGTCTCTGTTTCGCGTGCGGGATGAGTTTGTGTCGGAGTTGAAACGGTTGCTGCCTCGACCCTCGGGTGCCAAGAAACGTGCCGGTGACTCATCCAATGAAGCGGGAGCCATGCGATGAATGCGGTTGTGATGGATGACTCGGGCGATCGGTTTCTGCAGCGAGTCCATCGTGCAGCGGATCGGGTGCTTGGAAACAGTCAAACCGGACGCGAAATCGGAGAGCTCTGTCGCGACCACGCCGAAGCTCGCGAGATGATTCTGACCGATCGAGCCTCCAGTTCGATCGTCGTGGCAGTGGTGGGAGCCACCGGCCAAGGCAAGTCTTGGTTGGTCCGTCAAATGATCCGTGGCGGTCCAGTGGATGCGATTCGCAGTGGCAACTCGCTGGAAGAAGCCACTGAGAAGTTGACATGGATTGGTCCCAAACCGCCCGCGGACTTGGACGCTCGCCACGAACGGTTCATCGCCTGTGACGCCGGGAAGATGCAATCGATCGGTTCACCTTACTTGTTGGTCGATGCGCCAGGAGCAACGGATGATCGGCGAGCGATTGCGGGCATCGCTCAGCGGGCTTTGTCGACCGCGTCGGTGTTGGTGATGGTGATTCGGCGGGACCAATTGCGAAGCCAACGGGTATCTGGATTGGCTGCCGCCTCCGAAGGCTCGGTGGTGATTCCGGTGGTGAACATGGCGGATGTCGACGACGATTCGATCGATGCGGACGTGGAGGCTTTGGTGGCTCGGTTGCGGTCGACGGCGCCGCAGAGCCAGATCGCCCCCGCTGTGATTGTCCGCGATTTTGAAATTGATGAGCTGGGTGAAGACGAGATTGGAATTCAATTGGCGGAAACGCTGGGCCGCCGCATCGAGGAAGCCATCTGCGAATCAGGCGGCGGTGACCAACGTCGCAGCACGCGGTTGTCAGCGCTTGACGCCCGTTTCTCTGCTGCGGTTGCCTCGGTGCTGCAAACCCTGTTGCCTTATTTGACCAGCGCGGTCGACCGATTGAATGCGGAAGCGACCCGTTTGCCATCCGAAGTGGCAGGCACATTGCTTGGCGGGGCGACCCCACTGCGAGCCGCGATCCGCAGTCGATTGCGACTGGCCTTGTTGGCGGACACGGCCGCGATTTGGTTTCCCTATCGAACGGTTTTGTCTCTGTTGAATCTGACGCATGGGGCGTGGGATCGAGTGCTGTTGACATTGTCCGGGTCGTTGCCTTCGTTGATTGGTGCGGTCTACGCGGGCGCCCGGAACGTGAGCGATCAACGTGCGGCGGACATGGATTTAAGGAGCGGACTGCGGCAACGAACGGCCGCGTCGGTCGCGGATCGATTGGGGCCCATGGCTCGGCGTTTTCGGGCGGAGCTGAATCAGTTGCGTCATGGAGCCATTGAAACGGACCTCGATTCATCTCCAGACACGCCGGTTGCCTCCTTGGCGGGAATCGAGACGCTGCAAGAGTCCTCTCAGAAATCGTTTGATACCGCGATCAGTCAGGGTTCCACGACGACTTGGTTTGCCAATGCCGCTGGCTTGGCCGGGACGTTGTTGTTTTGGTTGTTGATGACCGGGCCGCTGGTCGCGCTTTATCGAGGCTACTTTGACGCCAGCTATTCGACGATGCGTGACGTGTTGCAAGCCGAAGGGGTGGCGGGTGACTTGAACAAGTTTCCTCGTCCGGACGCTTCGATGATGCTGACGAGTTTGTTGTTGTCGGTGTTGCCCATGGCTGTTTTCTCGATGCTGGTTCTGTCTTGGACGCAAGCCAAAGGGCGAGTCGATCGGATTGAAAGCCGGTTGCGGGACGAACACGAACGCCTGGTGCAAAAACTTCAGCGGGATGGGGTGCTGCGATTGGCGTGGAGTGATCCGTTGCTTGCCGATGCAGAGTTTCTGCTTTCCGTGGGCCGAACCGTGGACGAGGGACAATGATGGGAACCATGCTTCACGGATTGGCTGACAACATGTTTTTGTGGAAGGTTTTGTCACAAGCAGAGGTGCCGGCGGCAGAACCGGATTCCCTGTGGTCGATTGTGACCAGTGGTGGGATCGCCGGGTTGATGATCTTGTTCGTGTTACTCGCGTTCAGTGTCGCGGCCGTTTACTTGGTCGTTGACCAATCGCTGGCGCTACGGCGTCGTGATGTTGTGCCAGAAAAGCTCAGTGAGGGAGTCGCAGCGGCACTTCAGTCGTCCCGGTTGTCGGAAGCCGAAACGTTGCTTCGTCAGAATCCCAGTGTTTTGGCGGGAGTCATCGCGGTGGGTTTGAACCATCGCGAATATGGATGGCCGGAGGTTGAAAAGTCGGTCGAGGATGCTTTGGTCGACCAGTCCTCACGCATGCTGCGGCGGATCGATTACTTAGCGATGATTGCCAACCTGGCCCCGATGGTTGGGTTGCTGGGAACAGTGACCGGAATGATTTTCGCCTTTCGCCAAGTCGCTGCGACTCGCGGTGCGGCGGGGGCGGGAGATTTGGCGGAAGGGATCTATCAAGCCTTGGTGACGACTGTCGGTGGTCTGCTGGTGGCGATTCCGGCGTTGGCCGCCTCGGGGGTGCTTCGAAATCGAGTGGACGCGTTGCTGTCAGATGTCACAATGCATGCGGATCGAGCCTTGGCTCCGCTCCGCCG
>NZ_JBICHO010000400.1:0-3970 GCF_043100905.1 Rhodopirellula sp. JB055
CGGTGACGAAGTTGCCATCATCTAACAAGGCACGATCGACTCGTCCCGAAATGGGCGAAATGATTTTGGTGTAGTCCACATCCAGTTTGACTCGAGCCGAATCCGCTTGCTTGGCAATCACGTTGGCTGCCGCTTCAGCCACCGCGGCTTGATTCTCATCGAATTCTTCACGAGAGATTGCGTCGCCTTCCAGCAACTTCTTCGATCGAGCAAACTTCTTTCGCGCCAGTTCCAGTTGCGTTTCGGCGACCGAAATCTGCGCTTGGGCCTGTTCGTAAATCGCTTTGTATTCGTCCGGTTCAATCGTGAACAGCAGATCACCGGCTTGGACTCGTTGTCCATCGGTGAAGTGTGTCTTCAATAAAAATCCCGAGACACGTGACTGGATCACCACCTTTTCGTCCGCAGAAAGCCGTCCGACCAATTCGACATAGTCGGTGACCTCATCCTGAATCGCTGGGACGACCGCCACCTTTTGAGTGGGGCGGGTGGTGGCATTGGCAACCGGTTTCTCTTGGGAGCAACCCGTTGCGAGGATGAATGACAGTCCAATGCACAACAGAGAAGGAGGCCAGGATTCGGATTTCATTGTTCACTCGGTCATTGGCACCCCAGCGGCGGGGCAGATAGTTTTGGGAGACACGGCCTCCAAAATCTAGCGGTTGACCGCAGAACATTCGAGTGGGGCGAAATGTTTGACCCGCTGCTTTGCGTGACCTTGAATGTTGATGGTGGGGCGACGCAGTGAACAATGAAAGCCGAGTGCTACCAGCCCTTACGAGACCATCAGTTTGGAGTAGGTCCAAAGAAGGACACGAATCCGATGTGAACGCGGTCGCCTGCGTTGGCTCCGAGCACGTCGTTGAAACCGTGTCCGTAATCGAAACGCAATGATCCTTTCTGGCCGACTGCGACACGGCAGCCCACACCGACGCTTGACAGGAATTGTTCTGTCTCTTCGCCGGGGAGGCTGTCAATGATGAAGGCTTGGCCGAGGTCCGCAAAGGTGTACGCTTTGACATTGCTTTCACAGTCACCACTGCCAAATGTCCAAGCGGTGGGGCCGAATTCAAAACTGGTCAGCCAGCCATGATCGCCGCTGGCCACACGTTGGTCGTATCCACGGATGGAGTCGTAACCGCCAAAGCCGAGTGTTTCGCTGAACAACAAACGATCGCTGGAGAGTTGTCCGGACCCTCGGAAGGTTCCCTCGTAGTGACAACCGAATTGCCGACGCATGTCCAGCGAAGTTCGCCAATAAGCGTAGCCGGGCGCTGTGTTTTGCCTCAGACTGTTGAACGCCGCCGCGTTGTTCTGTGAGGTGAAGCCGCCGTCCGGTCCATAGTTCAGGATCGTATTCAGCCGAGCGTAGTCACCGTTGGATTCGCGAACCAAAGCGTTGTAGCCAAGGCAAAGTTGCAACAGATCAGCTGCGGTGTCGGAGGTGTTCACTGCACCGAACTCCACCGACGTGTTGGATGATTTGAAGTCGGCGCCAACGAACCAAGCTCGTTCGAATTGGGCGTTTCGCGTGGTGTAATGAAATGCTCGGGTGCCAACCTGCCAAGCTTCGCCGTCTTGGTCCATTGGAGCGGGCAACGCAGGTTCGGCGGACGCCCAACTACCAAAGAGTTGGTATCCGCGTTCTCGACTGGGGTCGACCGTGTAGCTGACCGCATGAGCATGCAGACGATTGAATTCAGAGTCCGCTGTGTATTGGTATCCGAGCAATCCGTCGTAGCCGAAAACGTTGCCGACTAACAATCCAGTGTACAACCGTTCGAGACGCAGCGCTTCCACGCCCGTGTCTTCGTAGCCCATGTAGGCTCGCATTGGGAAGACATCATCCACTTCAAAAATGAGGTCGGATGTGCCATCGAGTGAGCCCGGTGTCACGTCCAATCCAACGGATCGAAATGGGCTGCGGTTGAGCCAGTAGAGGTCTTCAGCGACGCACGATTCGTGGATTCGTCCGCCAACCTGAGAACGTGTGATGCCTTGGCGAAGCAAGCAGGGATCGACCCAGCAACCACCTTTGATCTTGATCGCGCCGATTCGTGATTCGACGATCACGATTTGGACCGTTCCGCCCGTGATCTTTTGCTCGGGGATCTGAACATCGACGATCGGCTGCCCACATTTTTCGTAGACCTCAATGATCTCTCGCGACAATTGGTTTAGGTTGCGGAGCGTGATCGGGAGACCAAGGTGACGATCGATGATTGATTGGATTCGCGGCGTGTTGGCTAGCGACCCAGAACGATGGATGTGGGAATGCACGCCTTGATGGTCGGCAAACGCTTCGTGAGGATCGACTCCTTCGCGGCTTGGTAACAGAATCACTGCTTCCAGGGAATCGACCAACACAATGTCGCTGCTGGGCGTTTCCGTCTCGGTTTCGCTTTGCAAATCGAGATCGAACTTTCCAACTTCCCAAGGTTGATACACCTTGGGTCGGTAACGTTCAAAGTTCTGTGCGAAGGCAGAACCACCTAGCAGGAAGCTCGCGGCGCAGATCCAGCCAGCCAACACCCCAAAACGTCGTAAAGTCATCCCGACTTGCCCCAAGTTCATCCGTGACCAAGCTGGTGCCGGCGAATTTCCACTGGCACCAAGCCAACAGAAGAGACGTCGCGACAGAATAGCTTTTCAGTGTTCACAGAGCCTCACGAGGAGGGCTCTGGTCACACGCTTGATTGCCCCCGCAGGCTGTTGATCTCGTCAGCCGGAACGCGATGGCGTCCCGTTCGTCCCTGATAAACGATGGGTTGGCACCCATCGGTCGATCCCCAAATCGGAGAAACGTATCGAATCAACATCCTACTAGCGATCAAATTCGACAAGATTTAACAGAGCGGCTACCTCGCATTCAGCGATGCCTTCAACGGGAACAACCCTGTCAGCCCGGACAACCCTTGCAACTTCACATCGTTCAAACCCCGGATAGGTCGGGTCGCAAGATATCATTCAATGTCGATGCGAACCCTGGCCCGGTTTCGAGGCGTGCGATGTGAAGGGACGACGAAACGCGGACGCATCTTCAAACGCCAGTTTGGTCGTCAGGTTGTTGACTGGGCATGGCGGTTTCGTCCAAGTTTGGCTGACTCGCACCGTTGCCACTGAGTTCACCTTCTTGACCGGGTACGGAGATCTCGACTGAGGACCTGCCGGTTCGACTGCTGGTCATGCCCCCACCATTGCTCGCGTTCAGGCTTTGAGGAAGTGTTGTTGAGATCAAATTCGACCGCGTCCAAACATCGTGGATGGTTTCGTCGTTGGGAGCGAACACTGTTAGGATGGCGTCAGAGTAATGAATCGCGTAATTGGTTGCATCAAAGCTGACTCCGAAAGGATTCTTGGCTTCCATCGAATAGGCCCCCAATGCTGCGGAAGCTGGCAGGCCCGCACTCACAATCGTCACATGATCGATCGCGTCCAGATTCTTGAGCCCGTTGGCGACGAATTGGGTGGTTTGTGTATCGCCTTCAACACCAAAGATCTTGGAGGCGGAAGAAAGAATCAGGTCCAGCGGGGCTGGGGTGACCGTCAAAGTTCCGGTGGTGTAGGTGATGTTGTAATTAGTTGCCGTGAACCCGGTTCCCGTTGGCGTGTGTCCCGAGATGGTGTAGGGACCACCTAAAACACTGGCTGTTTCGGTTGCTCCCCCGGAAGACATGATTAAGTTTTCGATCGTTTCGCTGTTCACCAAACCGGTGGCAAGGAACTCAGAGCCTTCCCAACTGAACAAGTCGCCGTAGGTCTTGGTTTGATTGTTGACCACGATGGACAGATCTGCCGGCGAGATAATGTGCCGGCCATAGTTTGTGATGTCGGTTCCTGGTCCGCTGCCGTAGGTTTCACCATTGCGATAGATCTTTCGAATGAAATACCCGTCTTTTAGATTGTCGCTGTCGACTTGCAAGACGTAGGTTCCCGCGTTGGTTTCGTGGTCAATGTTATCGTAGTTGAC
>NZ_JBICHO010000401.1:0-7940 GCF_043100905.1 Rhodopirellula sp. JB055
AGTGATCGAAAGTACGTCGATCGGATTTTGCCCGCAGCCTTGGATCGAATCGCAATTCGCGAGCAAATCACCGCTCCGCTGCACAATTCCGTTGAAATCAGCACCGTCAAAATCCCTCGCACGACTGACGAGAATGCTCCCGGTGTCTGGGGAGTCGCGACTTGGGTGGATGTGGAACCCGGATTGGATTTCTTCTCAATCGACGTGTTCGGTTTGACGAATGCATTTGAACAGGACGGGGAAGGTGACGACGCACCTTATCGCCGAAAAGCGCTGACGTTGAATTTCTATCGTCCAGGCGATGGAATGGATCAAACGGAGGATCGCGTCCGGTTTGGCGTGCCTGCGTATTCGGATCCAGAAGAGCAAAAATACATGCTTGACCAATATGGGCTGGAACGACGACTTGATTACACGTGGACGTTCCGCTAATCTCTCGCCCTCTCAAAAATCTACAACCATTTTTCACTGATCAAAACGCAGAACTTCGATGGCACACAAAAAGGGTCAGGGCAGCAGCCGCAACGGTCGTGACAGCAACGCGCAACGCCGTGGTGTCAAGAAATTCGGCGGTGAAGCTGTTGTCGCCGGAAACATCTTGGTCCGTCAGGTTGGAACGAAGTTTCATCCCGGTGCCGGTGTTGGCATGGGCAACGACTACACTTTGTTCGCATTGGTCGACGGCAAAGTCCGTTTTGATCGCGAAGGTCGTCGCGTCAACATTGACGTTGCCTGATTGATATCTGGCTGAATCTTCTTCCTTGAGCACGTTTGATGTTGCGGGCCTGAACCCGCCACAAGCCGAAGCGGTGCAGACCTTGTCTGGCCCGCTCCTGGTGCTCGCCGGTGCTGGCACGGGAAAGACCCGTGTGGTGACGTTTCGCATTGCGAACCTGATCAAGCACGGCGTCCAGCCGAACCGTATTTTGGCGGTGACGTTCACCAACAAAGCGGCTGGTGAAATGCAGGATCGCGTGGCCGATCTGCTGGGATACAAAAAGCAAAAGCGGAAACGCGGTCAAAAGGCACCCCCCAAGCCTATGATCAGCACGTTTCATGCGCAGTGCGTGAAAATCCTTCGCGAACATGCGCCTGCGATTGGCTTTCCCGCGACTTTCGCGATCTACGACCGCAGTGACCAGGAATCGCTGGCGCGGGCTATCTTGCGCGAACTTCGTCTGCCGAACACGGCTTTGAAACCCAGCGACATGTTGTCGATCATCAGTGGTTGGAAGAGTGCGTCGGTCTTTCCGGACCAGGCGATGAGCATTGCCAGCACCGACAAAGAGCACTTTGCTGCGTCAGGGTATCGCCGTTACCAAAATGGTTTGCGTGCTCGCGGAGCGATGGACTTTGATGATTTGTTGCTGCACACCGAGACGTTGTTCAGTGAGCACACCGACATTCGCGACCGCGAAGCGAGCAAGTACGACCATGTGCTGGTCGACGAATATCAAGACACCAACGGCAGTCAGTACCGGATCACCAAGCACCTGACCGAGGCTCACCGAAACCTATGCGTCGTCGGCGACGATGACCAGTCGATTTATGCGTGGCGCGGTGCCGACGTGTCTCACATTCTTAGCTTCAGCAAGGATTGGCCGGACGCAAAGGTGGTTTGGTTGGAAGACAACTACCGCAGCACCGGGGCCATTTTGGAAATGGCCAACACGCTGATTGATTTCAACACGGTCCGTCACGACAAGGTTCTCAAGCCTTATCGTCCGACGGGCAAGCGGCCTCGCATTGTCCAGCACAAGGACGAGCAGGCAGAAGCGGAAACGGTCGTTCGTGAGATCAAGCACTTGATCGATAACGAACACATTCAGCCCAAAGACATCGCGATTCTGTTTCGCACGAATGAGCAACCGCGATTGTTTGAAACCGAACTGCGGAAGCACGATGTTCCTTACGTGATGTTGGGGAGCCAGTCGTTCTTTGATCGTCGCGAGGTGCGTGACATCGTGGCTTATTTGAAATGGATCAATCAGCCGGACGATGAGATTTCGTTGCTGCGAGTGATCAACACGCCCGCACGCGGGCTGAGCAACAAGTCGGTGAGGATGTTGATCGATCGCGCGGTTGCCAAGGGCATTCCGGTTTGGCAAGTGATGAACGACCCCGAGTCAGTCGCTGATCTGACGCCGGCCGCACTGCGAGGAATCGATCAGTTGAAGCAGTTGCTCGGCGATGTTCAGCAGCGGTTGTCCAACGAAACGATTCGCGAGGGTTTGGAGACTTTGTTACAGCGGACGGCGTACGCGGACGAGATCGCACGCTTGTACGATCAGCCGGACGAGCGTGAGTCGCGGATGGCATCGATCGGTGAAGTAGCCAACGCGGTCGCAGCATACGAAGACAAACACGAAGAGCCTGATCTGTCGGGGTTCTTGTCTGACATCGCGCTGGCCGGAAAAGAGATGGGCAGCGAAAAGGACAAACTGGCGATGAAGAACGCGGTGTGGTTGTTGACCATGCACGCGGCGAAAGGTTTGGAGTTTCCGGTCGTCTACATGGTCGGGATGGAGGATGGGATCCTGCCGCACAGTCGCACGTTGAAAGGTGGGATGGACGAAGACATCGCCGAAGAGCGGCGGCTGTGTTACGTCGGCATCACGCGCGCTCAAGATCAGTTGACGATGTCTCTGGCGTTGACGCGTCGCAAGTGGGGCAAGCCTCGCCCGACCAAGCCGAGCATGTTCCTGTACGAGATCACCGGGCAGGCCGACAACCCGAACAAGTATCGGAAGCGGAAACAGGGTGCGTCGCGACCGTAAGGTGTTGTCTTCAAGGTAGAAAAGCCACGGAGTGCCGGCAGTTGTTCAGGCCGTGTTCCCAACGGTCATCGCTCCGTGGTTGGTTGTCGGTACCGGGGCGTTTGAAAATCCGCGGAGCGGTGACAGGTGGCGGGCAGCGACGGGAGATGCATTGAAAAGGTGAAATTGAAAATTGAAAAATCCGGGCGGTGAAGCCGAGCCGTGCGGCTTCTTCGCCGCAGGTGCTCAGTCTTCAAATGGTTGCCAGGGTTGTTGCCCGTCTTTGGGTTGCAGGAATTTCGCGTCGACTTCTTTGTACCAGCGGTGAAGTTGGTCGCGCATTGCGGTCACTCGTTCGGGGTGGTGGTCAGCGACGTCGTTCAGTTCGCCGATGTCTTCGCTGAGGTTGTAGAGGTGGACTCGGCCGTCTTCGTATCGCTCGATCAATTTCCAGTCGCCTTCGCGAATGGCTCCGCCTGGGAAGCCGCCTTGGTTGCTGTAGTGTGGGTAGTGCCAGTAAAGAGCATCTCGGTCCAGTGATTCTTCGCCACGCAGCAGCGGTTGGAGCGAAACGCCATCGAGTTGTTGTTGCTGGGGCGCGGTTTGTCCGCAGAGGTCCAAGATGGTTGGGTAGAAATCGATGCTGCAAACAGGTTCGTCGCTGGTCGTCCCGGGCTTGGTGATTCCAGGAGCCCGGATCAGGAATGCCTCGCGGATTCCGCCTTCGTAGACCCAACCTTTGCCGCCTCGAAGGGGAAGATTGGACGTTGGCCAACCTTCGGAAGTGCTCAGCCCGCCGTTGTCGGAGGTCAGGATCACGATGGTTTCTTCGGTCAGGCCGAGGTCGTCAATTTGTTGCAAGACGCGGCCGACGGCCTGGTCCATCGCTTCCACCATGGCGGCGTAGGTCGCGTGGCTTTGGAGATGGCGGACGGGGCGCCCTTTCCCGTCGGGTTTTCCCCAGACCTTTTCTTCTTCGCCAAAGGCTTCTTGGTCGGTCAGTCCGAGACGTTCGGCTTTGGCTTTGTATTTCTTCACCAGTTCAGGCGGAGCCATCAGTGGCGTGTGGACACTGTAGAACGAAAGGTAGGTGAGGAACGGTTCGTCCTTGTGCTGCTCAATGTACTTCGAGGCTTCTTTGGCGAGTCGGGCGGGCAGGTGCTCTCCGGTGGTGTTGTCTTCCAAACGCGGGTTTTCAAACGGCGAGAAGTATCGTTTTCCGCTGTAGGGGCCACCGGCGTTGTGGCCGCCCTGGTTGACGTCGAACCCTTGGTGCTCAGGCCAGTATTCTTCGGAGGGGCCAAGGTGCCATTTGCCGGCGAAGAAGGTGGCGTAGCCGTTTGCCTTGAGTGATTCGGCCAGGGTGATTTCTTCCAGTGGCATTCGGTTGTTCAGCGGGGCGGGGCGGAATTTGCCCGGACGCGTGCCGGTGAAGAAATTGGTCGCGTCGACGCGAGAGGGATACTTGCCCGCGAGGATGCTGTACCGAGTGGGACTGCAGACTGGGTTGGCCGCGTAACCGTCCGTGAATCGCATTCCCGATTGCGACAGGCGGTCGATGTTGGGTGTTTCGTAAAACGTGTCCGGGTTGTTGGCGCCGATGTCCATGTAGCCAAGGTCATCGACCAGGAAGAAGACGACGTTGGGAGGCGAGGTTTCTTCGGCCAGACCGATTCGTGGCGTGGCAGCGACGCAAATCGAAAGCAATGCCATGGAAAGGAGAGATCGGGTCAACATGTCGCAGGATTCCAGGGGAGAGTTAGCAGAGGGGCCGCCCAACGTGGCTTCGTTCGATGAAGTCTAGTCATTCGACGAAGGCATGTGGTCGTCACCCACATGTTCCAGTGCCTCGTTGGTCATTCGTCGGGAGTACCCGGTGAGTTTGGCATGCCCAGGGCACCAGCCTTCGAGGAAGCGAACGAAGTCCGCCCAGGCGATCGGGTACAGTTTACGCCAAGATTTTTCCACTGCCGCGAATTCGATTGGTTCGATGCCGTGAGTTGACATTGCGTCTCGCAGAGATTCGAAGTAGGTCGCGAGATAGGCCGATTCGTTTCGCTCGCAATTCGATTCGCTGACGCAACTGCTGAGGAAGTACGCGACGTCCTTCATGCCGCACCCACGACCGACGTATTGGAAATCGACCATGGCAGGAGGTTGGCCTGCGTGAGTGGCAAAGCACATGTTGGCGACTTTTGCATCGCCGTGTACCAACGTTTGAATCTCACACTCGTTGAGACTGGCGTCCAGCGCAGCGGCGGCTTGTTTCAATGGGCCTTCTGGCATCGTTTGAAATTCATCGGGGCGGGTGGCCAAGTGCCAGTAGGTTCCGATGGGCCACAGGTCGTTGAAGGGGGCCGCTGTGTCTCGCGTGTGCAGGAATCGAGCGTGGAAATTGGCCAGCCATTGCAGGCCTTGGTTCACTGCCTCAGCGTTCAGGCTGTGGTGCCGGATCGGGTAGCCAGCTTGATTCAGATCTTCCAGGACGATGATTTGGCCGGAGGGCAACTCGGTTTGGGCGAGGCAGTTTGCGACTCGACAAGACGCGTCGCATCGGCTGGCGTGGTGAGCGTAGAAGGCCGACTCGACTTGATAGGATCGCAGTTTGCGGCGGTGAGATTGCGAGGTGTTCCAGCCTCGCGGGTGAGCGCCGCCCTGTTCGGTTGAGTTGGGCGGCGAGATCTGTTTGACGATGACGCTGGTCGCCGGTGGTGCGTTTGTGGATCGGTTGAGGTCCGGCCAACTCGGTTGTTTCAGCTGGACTCGCAGGATTTGTCCGTAACCGCTCCAGAGCGATTGGACATGCTGAACCTCTTCGATGGCTGAGGCCCCTGAGATGTCAAGCAGCCAGGCGGCCGATTCGGGTGGCAAAGTCAAAATTGATCCAAGACGGTGGTCGCTGCGGTGCGACCTCGATGGGTGCGGCTGATGTTCACGAAATCAATTTTGCCATCTTTGCCGATCACGATGGTGGTCGGGTAGGCGGTTTCGTGAGGGCTGTTCCAACGAAGCCCGTACGCGTTGGTGAAAGCGTAGTCTGGATCCAAAAGCATCGTGAAGGGGGACGGCAGCTTGGAGCCTTGGAGGAAATCTTTGGCCTTGGATCTGAGTGCTGCGGCGGGACCTGGGTAGATCAGCAGGACCTCGATGTTTCGTTGCCGGAAATGACGTGCGTGCTTGACCAAGTCGGCGACCTGGCCGGCACAAGCCGGACAATGGCTGCCCGGGAACCCGCGCAGGACCGCAATCACGACGGGGGCATCGCCTGTGAGGTCACTGAGTTTGACTTCGCCGGATCGTTTGCCTGCCACCGCCTCGAGTTGAAAGTCCTTGGCCAGTTGGCCGACCTCTGGGCCGGTTTTCCTTGTTTTGACGGTGGAATCTGCGGCGTTGGCGGAAAAATGTCCGAAAAGGCCGCTCGTGAGAGCAGCGGCCAGCATTGCAGCGGCCAGGGGCGTGGTCGCCAAGGTGGGCTTTAAAAACATCGTGTTGTCTCGTTTGGGGGCAGGGGCAACGGGCTTTGGCCCGCTCTACAGTTTAGGTTCAAAATGTGCGGGGTTGCGGTAAAGCGCAAGACTTCAGGGCCAATCGTCAATTGTGGGAGGGGGCGTTAGATTGGTGGGATGAATGCCGCTCGTTCCAATGATCCGCCCCGTTCCGTTTCCGATCCTGGCCTTTTCCGGATGGCTCACGACTGCTTTGAGTCGCTCTGGGGGGCTGCGGCGGAGCTGAATTGCGAGAAGTTGTCGATTGCCGGGGCTCGCGTTTTGGACGCGGGAATTCACTGCCGCGGGTCGTTGGCGGCCGGTTTAGGGTTGGCTCGACTTTGTTTAGGGGACCTGGCAACCGTTTCGTATTCGCCCACATCGTTGCAGGCTCCTACTGGACTGGCGGTTTCGATCCAAACCGACCATCCCGTGCGAGCGTGCCTGGGTGGTCAGTATGCGGGGTGGCCGGTTTCGGTGGGCGACTACTTCGCGATGGCGAGCGGTCCGATGCGATCGCTCCGCGGGAAAGAGGCGATGCTGGATCAGCTGCAATTGTCTCGGCCAGCAACCAAGGACGATTTTGCCGTCGGAGTTCTCGAATCAGCGACGTTGCCTGGTACGGAGGTGATTCATGCGATGACAGAGGAGTGCGGCGTCGATGCGAGTCGCATGTGTTTGGCGATTGCGCCGAGCTTCAGCATTGCGGGGTGTGCCCAAGTGGTTTCGCGAAGCGTTGAGACGGCTCTGCATAAACTGCATGCCTTGGAATTTGATATGACCCGCGTGGTGTCAGCTCATGGCGACGCACCCCTGCCGCCTCCTGCCAAAGTGGGTGACACAGTGAATGGCATCGGGCGAACCAACGACGCGATGTTGTATGGGGCTCGCGTGACCCTTTGGATGGATGCCGAGGACGATTTGATTGAGAGTGTCGCGGCACAGGTTCCCAGTGAGTCGTCGAAGGATCACGGCCAACCGTTCGCGAAAATTTTTAAACAGTATGATTACGATTTTTATCGTGTTGATCCAATGCTGTTCAGTCCAGCGCAGGTCACCATTCACTCGTTGCAGACGGGCAGGTCTTGGCGTCATGGCCAACTGAACCATGACGTTCTGCGAGAATCGTTTGGGCTATGAGTCGAGCAAATGTGTTGGTGCTCGGCGGTCGTGACGCGACGTCTGGATCATCCCGTTCCCAGCCGCTCGGCCGGGCTGCGACGCTGGGGTGGCATTTGAAGGAACTTCATGCCGCTGCGTCTCGTCACTCCGTGCGATTGCACTTTGCGGATTACGAAACTTTGCGAGGGCGTCTTCCTTGCCAGGGCGATCGAGATGCGACTCGGTCGGGCTCGACGGCTTGGTGTCAGTTGCACGATGGAACGGATTCCCGCGAGCGGTCCTTGTCGGAATTCGGTGCGATCTTGACGCGCACCATGCCAGCGGGTTCGTTGGAACAGATCACGTTTCGGTTGGCTGTGCTGCATGACTTGGTGCGAGCACGGGGCAACACCGGGGCGACCACGCTGATCAACCCGCCAAGTGCTTTGGAGCTTGCGATCGACAAGTATGCGACACTGGCTCGAGTTCAATCCCTGGGCATCTCTACCCCGGTGACCCACGTGGTGCAATCGCGGGCGGCTGCCATGCAGGCCTTCGATCATCTTGGTGGCGACGTGGTGGTCAAGCCAATCTTTGG
>NZ_JBICHO010000402.1:0-2769 GCF_043100905.1 Rhodopirellula sp. JB055
GGTGCCGCGGAACACGACCACTCCGTCGTTGACTTTCATGTCAAGGTTGAAGTTTTTCAGTTCACCTGCATCGCGGCTGACTTTGAGCCGTTGCATGACTTGCTGTGCGATCTCGCGATCACCGCCAAAGGCCTGAGCAGGCCCCAGCGTGGCGATCGCGGCCATCGCCAGTCCAAAATATTTGCGTCGCATGGAAATGCCTCCCTACAGTCCTTTGTGAGGTGTCATTCACCGACCGCGTTACTCGCGGAAAAAGGGAACGGCTGACAGCCGGTCCGATCGGTGCTATGGACTGTTTCGGTTGTAACGAGGCCTAACCGGCAGGTTTTTTCCGATTTTGTGGATAAATCAACACAATTCGGCTTGAACAGCTTTCCCTGCGTTTGGAAGAAGCCAACGATCTTCGCACTCAACCAGCCGAGAAAAAACGTTTGCTCGTCCCCCCGCTGCCAATCGGAACCTCCACCCGCGCACCACATTTGGGACACCCGCCTCGATAGGCGGTCCGCTGATCATTCCGATAGATGCGTCCGTAGGTTTGACAACATCGGAACTGAATCCCCAAAAACGGACGCGGGTTGCCCGGCGTGCCGTCTGGCCCAGATCGCGAAGATTCGGAACCACCGCGGACATCGTGCACGACATCCAAATGGTTGCCAACCTTTCGTTGAGGAGTGGGATCGACCATGGTTATTGAACGTGGAAAGGTGTGGCGAAATTCCAGAGTTCCGAAACCGTACACCTCTGGCTCAAGAACCAGGTTCATCCGAGACTTCTGACTCGGGTTCTCGCAGTTGCTCAATCGCCAATCGCAACTGCTTTCTAGCCCGATTCAAACGACTGCGAACGGTGCCAATGGACAGTTCCAAAATCTCTGCCATTTCCTCATAAGAAGATTCGTTCATCTCTCGCAAGACAAGAATGCTGCGGTGCTGATCGCTGAGTTGCTGCAGCGCCGATTGAACCAGCGAAACGTCGTCCTGGCGAATCATATTCGCGTCCACCGCCTCGCCGTCACAAACGACTTCTTCGCCAATTTCTTCGCGCTGTTGGTCCAGCGACATCCGAACTTTCTGCCGCCGTTTTCGCGACAAAGCGATGTTGAAAGCGACGCGATACAGCCAGGTGAAGAATTGGCTGTTCTGCTGGAACGTGTCCAGTTTGACGAACGCCCGGATGAAGGCTTCCTGGGTCACCTCCTCGGCGTCATGCACGGAACCAGTGACATGAATCATGGCATGATGCAGCCGGTCCTGATGACGAATCACCAAGCTTTCAAACGCGGATGCGTCACCCGACAATGCAGCTTCAATGAACGCCACATCGTCCGTCGACGCAGGCTTCGCCGTGGCATTTTCGTTTCGGTTCGAGCTGGCTGCGTCCACTTCCCCTCAACTTGATGATCGTTCGCTGAGTGATCAGTTTAACTCGAACGAGTCGCCCTGTTGCAAAGCATTTGAGTCTTTCCCCGATGCCTGATCCTTTGGAACGTCCTCATCGGAATGATCCGAGATTCCGCCGTTTTCTGTTTCATCGCCCATTGGAGCCCCCGATTCTCCGTTTTCATCTAACCACAACGGAATCGTTAACACCCCGAAAAACGAAACAACCAAACCAAGTTGTGACGCCTGCTCACTGGGCCAAACGTGGGACGCCACCAGCCCCCGCCACAGCAACAATTGCACACTCAATGCAACCGGCAGGCTGACCGCAAAACGGCCCAAGGAATCCCGGGACTGAGCAAAGGGAAACCGTTCCAACATCCTCGCGAAAATTGCGGCGATCAAGATCACGCCCATCACTGCTTGCCAGCCCACCACGATCGCGGGGACCGCAATCAAGACCATCAAATCAATCAGCCGCCGCGTCGATGAACCGAGCGGGTCCAGCTTCATGTCCGCCGAAGGGCAAAAGCTCTTCGCCAACACTCGCGCGAAAAAACCCGCTGCCACCAAAGACGTCAACAACCGCACCCCAATCTGGACCAGCGTCACCGACCAATCACCACTGTGAGTCATCCATCCCGTCGGAGGCCACCCCCCAACCATCAACGGCATTGAATCGTCAACAAGTTGCCACGGAACCACCATCGTCTGTGGCAATGCGAACATGCCCCCAATCAGCGTCACCGCCGCGAACAACGTCAACCGAGGTGGCAAAGGATTCCCGTCGAACCGGATCAGCCCCGCCGCCCACGCGGTCGCCAATGCCACCGCGTGATACAGCATGAGCGTCAATAAATCGGCGTCAACGACCGGGGTCGACAACCAATTCCACCGCACGGAATCACCCAAGTACGGCAGACTCCACCGCGTCAACTCCGTTGTGCCCACCAATGCGAACGTGATCCCGACCAGCGTTTCAACGATCGGATAACGGGACGAGATCGGAAGCCGGCAGTCTCGGCAACGCCCACTCAACCACAGCCAACCCAGAATGGGCACGTTGTCACGGGCCCGAAGCTGGTTGTGACAACGCGGGCAAAACGAATGGCCGTTGACGTTCAAACGCTGAGGCAATCGCCACACGACCACATTCAGGAAACTGCCCACGCTGGCCCCGACCACCAGAAAAAACGTGAAGATGACCACGTCATTGGCTCGCGGCAACAACAGATCGGTCACCTGAAAATGCGGGTGTGCTCCCGCAATCCACAGCGCAGCCCCCCACACATAAGCCACCGATGCGAGCAGATACCCGATCAGCAAGCAGACAGCGAGACTTCGATAGGTTGAACGTCGTGGCGACAAAATTGCATGGCCCTTGGCG
>NZ_JBICHO010000403.1:0-3267 GCF_043100905.1 Rhodopirellula sp. JB055
ACTTCCTCCCAATCAGCAACTTGTTCGTGGTGATCGTTGGCCCATTGTTGGTGAACGACACCCTGGCGACATCGATTCGCCTTGGTCGCTGGAGATTGGTGGCTGCGTCGCACGCAGGCTGACGTTTTCGCTTGATGAGATTCAAGCGATGCCGCAGGTGACTCGTCAGATCGATGTGCACTGCGTGACACGTTGGTCGAAGCCGGCAATGTCTTTCACCGGCGTGCGGCTGCGTGATCTGCTGCACGACTCAGAGACACCGATCTGGAACGACGAAGCGAAGTTCGTTTCGTTTGTCGCGCGGAGCGAACGAAATCACTCGACCTCGCTACCGCTCAGCGAAGTGCTGGAACTTGATCCGATCGTCGCGTTGCAAGCCGAAGGGAAACCGCTGGCGACGCAAAACGGCGGTCCGATGCGAATGGTGGTTCCGGGCAAGTACTTCTACAAGAGTGTGAAGTGGATCCGCCGGATTGAGTTCTTGAAAGAAGAACGCCTGGGGTACTGGGAATCCGAGGCTGGTTACCACAACGGGGCGGACCCCTGGCGTGAGGAACGCTACATGGCACCGACGTTGACCAAGCAAGCCGCGTTGCGAGTGATCGAGTCCCGAGATTTTCGAGAGCAAGATCTTCGGGGGATCCAAGCGTCCCATCGAGACTTGGCCGGTTTGAAAGCGACCAACGCGAAGCTTCGGGATGCAGATTTTCAATCCTGTAATCTTCAGCACGCTGAGCTTCGTAGCGCCAATCTCTCCAACGCGAAACTGCAGATGGCCGATCTGCGGGACGCGTGTCTTGAAGACGCGGATCTCGAAGGGGCGGACTTGTCCGGTGCTGACCTTCGCGGGTGCGACCTCCGCGGTGCTTCACTGTTTGGTGCCACCTTCTGCCAATTCGATTCCAGTGCGACGCCCACGCTGACCGCCAAATTTGATTCGAAGACTCAACTCGATATGGCCTCCTTGGACGCTTTGGTCGAGGATCAAAAGGCGTTTGTCTTGAATGCGATCGAGTCGTCGGGGGCTGATTGATTGGCGCGGATGTCTGCGCGATGTTCAGAGGCTGCGGCCAAGCAATTGGAAATCGCCCGAGGTGTTTGGCTCACGCGGGTTTGCTTCGTCGATCTTCCGCTCGCTTCAGGCAAAATTCATTGATTGGGCAGATGTCACATTGTGGTGACCGTGACAGACAAACCCGTTTGCCGAATTGGATCAACCAAAAGTGCCCCTCCGCGAAAGTCCACTGGGGGGCGACCTCGTTCAATGCCTCCGCTGTCTTCTCCGCATTGTTTCCGATGGCGATGCCAGTCCGATTGCAAACGCGATGAACGTGTGTGTCGACCGCGATTGTGTCGATCCCGAAAGCGAACTGCAGCACGATGTCGGCACACTTGCGACCGATGCCGGGTAGCTGCATCAGTTGCGGACGATTGTTGGGGACGACTCCATCGAAGTCATCCAGCAACGCTCGGCAGAACTTGCGAACGTTCTTGGCTTTGACGTTGTACAGCCCGCAGGGTTTGATGGCCGTTGCAATCTGCTGGTCCGTCAGCTTCAACATTGTTTTTGGTGTTCGCGCCAATCGGAACAATGCTTTCGTTGCCAACGCCGTGTTGGCATCGCGTGACTGGGCCGACAGCATGCAAGAGATGCAAGTGCGGAACGGATTGGGCTGGCCCTTCGGTCCCATCGCCCCAGGGCCACGGCCAGGCATCTCACGAGCGAGGATCTGAAAGACCTGCTCGATCTGTTCGGGCGGCAGTGGTTGTTTGGGAGTTCGGGTCACAGATGGATTGATCGCACTCGAGGTCGCATTCGGGTTTCAAGACATTGTGCGCATCGTCAACCGCGATAACGTCCGGTGGGGCGGGCTGTCGAGTGCCTGCCGTGTTCATCGGTCAACCGTTGCCCAGGTCGATGGTGTAACGAGTGGTCTGCTACGACTCATTTTTGGGGGAGTGGACGAGGCGACGATTCCCGAATTGGCGTCAAAGCCAAGGGCTCTTCTCTCGTCCCCTACGATCAACCCTCTCTTTTAACTTTGAAAAAACACCAGATGGGCCGGCGTGTGCCTGTGTCGATTGCTCGATTTGAGCCCTGTCTTCGTTGCATATCGGATTTTGAGAATTCTCGTTAATTCTTCTCTGCGTAAAGCGGTTAACGAGTGCAGCGTTGTTCCAGATCGCTGATCGTGCGAAGTCGATCGTCGCTTTCGTTCAGTAGGATGACGCAGAACGGCACGGTTTGCGAGTGAAACGAAGGGTTTCGATAGCGGATGGTCCATCGCACTGATGGTCGATGGGGGGAAACCGACAGCTCCGGGCAGTTCGCTTGGGTGACATGTTTCTGCGACCAGATGTTGCCTGTGACGGTCGATGTTGAAATCGGCATGGGCTTTGCGACCGCGGATACTCAGGTGTCGCGTCAGTGGGAATCGCCAGTTTTCCTGCTCCTCTTACAAACGCGGTCCACCATTCTGAATTCTGGCCTCTCCAGCAATCAAACGGTCCTTGATGGAAGTTCGTGACAAACTGAAGATCCTTGCCGACGCGGCGAAATACGACGCGTCGTGCGCCAGCAGTGGATCCAAAGGCACTCGCGCCGGAAGTCAGATCGGCAGCACGGAGGGAATGGGAATTTGCCACAGTTACACTCCGGACGGTCGGTGTGTTTCGCTGCTGAAAATCCTGCTCACGAATTATTGCATCTACGATTGTCAGTACTGCGTGAATCGCATTTCCAGCGACACGCTTCGCGCTCGGTTCACCGTCGATGAAGTCGTTTCGTTGACGATGGAATTCTACAAACGCAACTACATCGAAGGACTGTTCCTAAGTTCCGGCATCATTCAGAACTCGGATTACACGATGGAGCAGTTGATCGAGGTCGCGCGTCGACTTCGTACCGATCAACACTTCGGCGGGTACATCCATCTGAAGACGATCCCCAATGCCTCGCAGACATTGATTGAGCAAGCGGGGGCATGGGCCGATCGATTGAGTGTGAACATCGAGTTGCCCACCGAAAATGACTTGGTGCAACTCGCGCCGGAGAAGAAGAAGCCGCAAATCGTCACCGCGATGAGTGGTATTCGCGAAAAGATCGATGAGACGAAGGAGGAAAAGAAGTCTGGCTTCAAACCTCCTCGTTTTGCTCCCGCGGGGCAAAGCACCCAAATGATTGTTGGGGCCACCCCGACGCCGGACCTCGAAATTCTGAAAACGGCGTCCGATTTGTACGCCGGCCAGCGTCTCCGCCGTGT
Organism: Rhodopirellula sp. JB055; assembly: GCF_043100905.1. Classification (NCBI taxonomy): domain Bacteria; kingdom Pseudomonadati; phylum Planctomycetota; class Planctomycetia; order Pirellulales; family Pirellulaceae; genus Rhodopirellula; species Rhodopirellula sp. JB055. The sequence continues at coordinate 3,264 of NZ_JBICHO010000403.1, forward strand.
GTAC
>NZ_JBICHO010000404.1:0-4482 GCF_043100905.1 Rhodopirellula sp. JB055
TTCAAATGCCGGCCGTGACGATCAAAGTCCGTGGCCAAGTGATCCAGCAATTCTGGGTGCGTTGGGCGCATTCCCAAAACGCCGAAGTCATCGGTCGTTGGCACGATGCCACGGCCCATCAAGTGATGCCATAACCGATTGGTGATCACCCGAGAAGTCAGTGGGTTGCGTGGGTCATTGATCTCGTCGGCCAATTCCAAACGCCCGCTTCCTTGCTCGTCACCGATGCGTTCACCGCCGGTGATCGCGGTCAAGAAATGTCGCGGCTCGATGTCGCCTTCGCTGGACGAGTTGCCTCGAATCAAGATCGCTGCGTCTTCCCCGCTCCCGTCGATCATCCCGATCGCCACACGCGATCGCTTTTGAATCTGAGCGACCAACTGCTGACGCTCTTGGAACCATTCCATTTGCCAGGCTGCCATCTCAGAACGCAGCCCCTCATCCGCTGCGACACGTTCACGGATTTGGGTTTCCAATTCGCCGATGCGTTCGGCTTGCTCGTCCAAGAGCGCCTGAATGCTCTGTCGCGTCTGCTTCACCTCCCCTTTGGATGATTGCGCCACACTCAAAATTTCGATCGCTTGATTTTCAGCGGGCGTGAATTCCAAGTGCAAACGATGCCCGATGTAACGGGCCAAATTCAACTGAACCCAACCATCCACCTCGTTGAACTTGACGATCGTTTCACCATGCAACGGTCCATCGACCAACCGATGAGAATCCACGCAAGCGAAAACGTTTCCAGTCCCACGAACTCGGATCGAGACAATCGGTTCGGTCAAAGAAAACGTGGGCAAGCGAAGCGTCCGACCGGCTCGCGGGTACGCTCGCAATTTTCCGCGGGCGTTGGTGGCTTTTGAACGAATGGATTCCAACCCGTTCCATGACACATCGTTTTTGGCCGCGGCGTTGCGAACCAACGAGACCATCTTGTCAGCCACTGGTTCCGAAGCAGCGGGCTCCAACAACTGCGGTTCTCCGGATCGCATCGGCTTCGCACCAAAGATGAATCCGTTTTGGCGATAGTCGCCTGCATCGAGCTGATCAAACGCGTGCACCACCGAATCAGGCCAAGCCATGGTTGGTCCCGATCGCTCCGCCGCATCATAAAGATCCTCAAAATTCGCCACAAATTTTTTGCGGTAGTTCTCATCCAGTTCCCGAATTTGCTTCGCGACCTGACGATTGTGCTCGATCGAATCAAATCGAATCTCCGCGTAATCGCTGCTCTGCAGAAACCCCGTCAGCGAGTAATAATCGGCCGTCGAAATCGCGTCGAACTTGTGGTCGTGGCAACGAGCACAGGCAACCGTCACCCCTTGAAACGTTTTCGACATCACATCGATCATGTTGTCGATGCGGTCCGATTCGTCACTGCGAATATCTACCGGCGAATGAACCCACTCGCCCAAATGCCAAAACCCGGTCCCCAAAATCGATTCATTGAACGGCCTGCCGCCTTCGCCATCATGAAAACTCATTCGCGGCTGAGTCATCAAATCACCGGCAATGTGCTCCCTGACCCATTGATCATACGGCACGTCCGCGTTGAGGCCTCGAACAACGTAATCTCGGTACCGGTCCGCATTGGGAATGTCCGCGTCAAACTCATGACCACGTGATTCCGCGTACCGAACCAAGTCCAACCAATGACGCCCCCAGCGGTTGCCAAACTCGGGTGACGCCAGCAGCCGATCCAATAACCGCCGCATCGCGTCGGGGCGACCGTCACTTTCAAAACCGGCGACTTCTTCTGGTGTTGGTGGCAATCCTGTCAGAGCAAACGTCAGTCTCCGCACCAACGTGCCACGGTCGGCGGGCCGCGAAGGAGACAACCCCGCGTCCTCCAACCCGGACAAGATGAACCGATCGATCGAATCCCTCGCCCAAGCCGGATCGCTGACCTCAGGTGCGACGCGATCTTTGACGGGCTGCCAAGCCCAATGCGTTTCGCGGCGGTCATCCAAATCAAATGACTTCGCTTCGCTGTCGGCGCCTTCAGGCAATGGCTCTTCCGGCCAATAGGCTCCCTCTGAAACCCACCGTTCCAAAACGGCGATGTCGTCGTCGGAAAGCTTGCCCGATGGCGGCATCTCATACGATTCAAAGCGGACCGCTTCGATCAACAAACTGTCATCGACTTCGCCCGCAACGAGCGCGGGTCCAGTGTCACCGCCACTGAGCAAAAAGGATCCGTGGTCGACACGCAGTCCGCCTTGCCGCTCATCCGGGTCCTCACCGTGGCACTCATAGCAATGCTCGCTCAGCAACGGGCGAACACGATTCTCAAAAAAATCTCGTTTCGCCGACACGTCATCCGCCCAACAATTGCCCGCCAACAACACTCCCACCATCACCAAAGGTGTCAGACACCTTTTTGGAAGACTGGGCAATATCTGATGAGCGTCAGAAAAGTACGGGGCACCTTCTTTGCGATTCAGGCGACCTGTCTGCCACGAATTGAAATCACCTGAACCACCCAGAAGGAACCTGACAACTTTCTGAAAGGCCCCTTGGGTGAATGAGGGTGCGGGCCGGCTTGAACATCGATACGGCATGGGTTGGGTTCGTCGGGTGGGCATCTGGCGAGAGTGAATCACATGATTGGCTAAGATCTGGGCGCGACCAACCTGTCATTTGGAGCGTTCCATTTTAGCTGGTTCTGGCACAGGGATGTCCTTCAATAAACGCTGAATCACGGAATCCGTGTCCATCCCCTCGGCTTGAGCTTGGAAGTTGGTCGCGATGCGGTGACGCAGCACTGGAAGGGCAATCCTTTGAATGTCACCAGGCTCCACACTGAAGCGTCCATTCATCGCCGCAATGGCTTTTCCACCCGCAATCAGGTTCTGTCCCGCTCGTGGGCCCGCCCCCCAATCGACTAACTCACGCACATACTTGGGAGCCGATTCATCGGTCGGTCGAGTCGCACGAACCAACTGAGCGGCGTAGCGAATCACCAGCGGTCCCGCAGCGATGCTGCTGACCAATCGTTGGCAATTCAAGATCGCTCGAGCTGAGAGGATCTTGTTGACCGACGCGGATTCGCCTCGCGTCGTCGCCGTCAAAATTTTCTCTTCCTCTTCCGCAGAGGGATATCCGATTTTGATGTTGAACATGAACCGGTCAAGCTGAGCCTCAGGCAGTGGATAAGTCCCTTCCTGCTCCACCGGGTTTTGCGTCGCGATCGTGAAAAACGGATCGGGCAACGTGTGGGTCTCTCGCCCTACCGAAACCTGCCGTTCCTGCATCGCCTCAAGCAGCGCCGCTTGCGTCTTGGGCGGCGTCCGGTTGATCTCGTCGGCAAGCAAGATATTTGCGAAAATCGGACCTTCGACAAACCGGAAACTTCGCCGCCCCGATTCGTCCTCTTCCATCACCTGTGTCCCGGTGATGTCCGACGGCATCAAGTCCGGCGTGAACTGCACCCGTTTAAACGACACATCCAAAATATTCGCCAGCGTGCTGACCATCAAAGTCTTCGCCAGCCCCGGTACACCCTCGAGTAAACAGTGACCTCGGGTAAAGATGGCTGCTAGCAACTGTTCGATCGTGTCGGTTTGGCCCACAATGACCTTTGCCAACTCATCCCGCATCTTCTTTTGGTGTTCCGAGAACTCTCGCAACACGTCTGCCAAATTGCGGGGCTTGGACGCATCCCCCGAACTCGCACTGGACGCTGCATTTCCAGCCGCGGGGTTCATCGGTGGAGGGGTCGGAACCGAAGGATCAGCCATGAATCACAGTCCAAATCACATTGTTTCGAGTCGCACGGGTTGCCGCCGCAGCAGTCACGTTCGCGGTGTCTTGGATCCAAACCAATCCGGCCGAACAAACGCATGCGGAAGCCAACGCAGTTTACGCCTTGCGGCGAACAAGCGATATCGGTGTGCCGTCATGGCCGCGTTAGGTGCGGTGACTCTGCTTATCGGCATGGCGCCACGCTGCACCGCACAAAACAATCGCGGACGCATCGATGCCCCCACGGTTCAGCGTGCCATCGATCGCGGGATCGAATACCTTCGCAAATCGCAAACGGATCGTGGGGGCTGGGACGAGTACCCCGGCCAATCCTGCGGGCTGTCGTCGCTGTGCACCCTGGCTTGGCTCAACGCCGGCGTGTCACGAAATGATCCCGACATGCTCCGAGCCCTGCACTACCTTCGTCGGTTCGAGCCCACCCAGACCTACGCCGTCAGTCTGCAGACCTTGGTTTTCTGTCATGTCGGAGCCCTCGAAGACCTGCCCCGAATCCGCCGCAATGTGGCTTGGTTGTCCGCCCAACAAATGCCAGCCAACTCGAGAAACCCGGGGGCCTGGAACTACGGCGACCAATCCGGCAGGGGAGACCCCGCCAAAAACCCCGTCGACACCACCCATGTACGGGTAGCCCCGAGCCACCAACCCCAAATGGCGGTTGGGCGGGTATCCCCGGCCGGAATTGTCGCCGTAGTTACCGGCCCCCGGGTTTATAGAGTTTGG
>NZ_JBICHO010000405.1:0-11772 GCF_043100905.1 Rhodopirellula sp. JB055
GGTCTGGGCGTTGTTCCAAAATTGGTAGTCGCTTAACGACTCGGTGGGCGCCTTCGGCCACGATGGGCGACAATGCGGTGCTGAAGATCAGGGAGCGACAGGCATTGACCAAGGTGTCGATCACAACTTGGGGGCCCGCGACAAAACCACCTTGATGTCCAATCGCTTTACTAAGCGTTCCGATGCGAACGCTCACGCGATCCGCCACTCCGTATGCATCGCAGAGACCGCCGCCACGCGAACCCAGCACACCGGTGCCATGGGCTTCGTCGACTATCAAATGGGCACCAAAGCGTTCTGCCAACTCGACCAGTTGTGGCAGCGGCGCCACGTCGCCATCCATGCTGAAGACACCATCGGTGACAATCCAGGTCAACCCGCCTTTGCTGCTTCGGTCACTCAACACATGCTCGACGAAGTCCAGATCGCGGTGCGGGTAGATCACGCGTTCGGCTTTGGACAAACGGCATCCGTCGATCAACGATGCGTGATTGAGCTCATCGCTGAGGATCAAATCGCCTTCGGTTGGAAGGGTTGCCAACGTCCCTGAGCACGCCGCGTAGCCGGAAGGAAAGATCACGGCGGCTTCCGCCAATTCAAGATCGGCGATGCTTCGCGCGAGAGCTTCGTGTCGCGGTGTCCAACCGCAAACAAGGGCACTCGCCGAGGCACCGTGAGTCGCATGGTTGGCTTGCAGATCACATCCACGCGTTTCGTCGGCAATGACACCGAGGTAATCATTGCCACCGAAGTTCATCAAGCGACGTCCATCCGCTTCGACAACGTGAACACCTTCGACTTTCCGGCTATGCAACTTCCGTGTGCGACCTTCTTGGGCGATTGAGTTCAAACGATCGTGAAGCGGTTGAAGTGACATCAGTGAATTCCTGTCGTAAGAAAGCGTCCTATTTCGCTAACAGGTATTGGAGCAGACTCAGCACATACTTATCAGCTCGTACCGGAGGATCGCTGCCTTTTGTCGGAAGATTTTTAAGAAGTGGTCGCACGTTCCAGTCGATCGTTTGGCGGTGATTGTCGATCAAGTTCAACGCCGTCATTGCCACGAAGTGTCCTTCGTTGTCAACGTCGGCAAGCATCACCAAATTCTGTTTCGCCTGGGTTCGTTGGGAGTTGTTTCCTGCGACCAGCAAACCTTCGCTGGCGGCTGCTCGGACGATCGGTGATTCGTCCTTTGAAGCGATCGGATCGAGCGTCTTCAGTGCGACGGCGAGTTTGTCTGCGTCCAGTTTTTGGTGCGGCGACAAGATTGCAAGCGTTAAACCTCGAACGCCCCAGTAACGATCGACACTGGATGAACTGCTGCAGAGTGTCTGCAGTTCTTGCAGTTTCTCGTCGTCCAGATCATTCCATGACGTGGTTGTGTTCCAAGCCATGTCGACCAAGTGATTCCAATCCAGTCCACTGGATTGAGCCCATTGCACAGGCGGCTGCTTGCCTGCCAATCGATGCATCTCGGCCTCTGGGACGACACCCAAATCGGTGGTTGATTTCATCCAGTCGCGGAGCGCTCCCCGCATGGAATTCAATTGGTTCGCATGCGCGGGGTCCGATACCAAGTTATTGACTTCGTCGGGGTCGGCCTGCAAATCGAACAGTTCCTCAAGCGGTTTGACTTTCCAGACCTTGGCTTGAATCTCGTTCAGCTCACCCGCGTCAAACATTTGTTGCCAAACCTTGGTGGTCGGCGTTTGGAACATGTAATCGATGTAGGCGAAGTAAATCCGCTCAGGATGGAAGTGGCGAATGTAAACGTAACGTCCGTCGGTACAACTGCGGACCATGTCGACTCGTTCGTCCATGCGTCCGCGATAGCCAAACAAGTATTGTTTCGAGTCACCGTTGAGTGGACCGGCGAAAGGCACGCCTTGCATCATGTCCGGCAATTCCGCACCCGCCAGGCTGATCGCGGTTGGTCCCATGTCCACAAAGCTGACCATTCGGTCGGTGGTCTCACCGGATTTGTAGTCGGCGGGGGCGAGGTGTTTGTATTTTTCGGGGACATGCAACAAGAACGGGACATGCAAACCGGAGTTGTACGGCCAACGCTTGCTGCGAGGCATGCCGCTGCCGTGGTCTCCGTAGTAGAAGACGATGGTCGAATCCGTCAGCCCGTCTTCTTCCAGTTGACGAAGGATCTTGCCACACATCGCGTCCATCTCGGTCAAGCGATCGTAGTACTGGGCCCAGTCGCGGCGGACCGTATGGACGTTGGGTTGATACGCCGGCACGGGAGCTTTGTCGGGATCATGAACCAACGTGTGCTTGTTCCGAATCTTGCTTTCGTGGCTGATCGTGAAGTTGAAGACCGAGAAAAATGGCTGGTCCTCTCGCTCACGGTGGCGGAAGTGAGCTTTCCCGTCGCACTCGTGCCACGTCTTGATGGCGGCCGGAGTGGCAAAGTTGTAGTCCGTTTTTGAATTGTTCGTGCAGAAGTAGCCGGCTTTCCGCAGGACGGCGGGGTAGTACTGAAAGTCGCTGGGCATTTGCACGCCACTTCGCATGTGCTCGCCACCTAAACTGGTCGCATACATGCCCGAAATCAAAGTCGTCCGTGCCGGTGCGCACACGGGGGCGTTGGACCAACACTTGTTGTAGCGAAGCGAGCGGGTCGCCAATTTGTCCAGGTTGGGAGTGTCAGCGTATTCGTCGCCGTAGCAGCCCAGTTGGGGGCCGTTGTCTTCGCTGGTCAACCAGAGAATGTTCGGCGGGGGCAAGGGCTTCGAATCGGCGGCGGAAGCGTCCGCGAACATCGCGGGAGTAACGAACCAACAGCCGACCCAAGCAGCGGCAATCCAAAATTTCAGCATCAGGGAAATTCTTTGAGAGAGGCGGGAGATTGTGGGGGAACAACCCGTGGCCACCCATCCTAACCGAACGTGAATCAGCGTGTTGTCGTTTGTGCGTTGCCCGCAGCGGGATTTGCCCTGGTTGATTTCGGCGTCAGGAATCGCCCCAGCGGGGACGCGAGCAGGGCGGGCAACAGCAACACATCACCGACCAATGCGGCCAGTAACAAACCGAACATCATGAACGCGAAACGCTGAGTTGGTTGGAAATCCGACAGCCCGTAAACCAGCGGCGAGATGGCACACACGGCGGTGGTTTGCCACATCGCCGGCCCGCATTTGTGAAGTGCGGCGAGAGACGCCTGCATCCGCGATTTGCCTTGCCGGGACTGGTTTTGAAACTTGGTCAAAAAGTGAATTGTACCGTCGACCGCAATCCCCAAGGCAACACTGGCAGTCATCACCGAGCCAATATCCAACGGTGTTTCGAGCAACCCCATCGTTCCAAACAAGGTGATCGTAGGAAACAGGTTGGGGAACATCGCGACCAAACCGCCGGTGAAGCTTCGCAGTAACAGCATCATGATCACTGCGACGATTCCAAAGGCGGCAAGGAAACTGCGAAACAAGTCTTGCAGCAACACGTCTTGCGATTCGGTCGTCATCGGCACGCCACCGGTGAATTGCGGTGTGATGCCGTCGCCCGCTTCTTCCAGGATCGGAATGACTTCCGCTTGCACGCGTTGGAACTCGGTGCGGTAGTCGATCGATTCATCAAACGGGAATCGGAAACTGATCCGCCACAATTGGTTGCCTTGTTTGTCGGTGGCGATGTACCCGGCGTCTTGAAGCGAAGAGTCAGGGTCTTCCAATTGCTTTCGAATGTTCGCCTCCAAGACAGTCGAGCGAATCGAGCGGCTCTTCTTGGACGGTGGGCTGGGCAAAAATGAGCGTGCGGAAAACACTCCACCAACCAATTCGGTGGACCGGAGATGGTTGTCAACATCGCGAACCAAGCGGAACCGATCGACGGCGTCGGGCATCGAATCCGGTGCGAACTGAACAACCACTTCAGCATTGATGGTCGGGCCAATGTGCTCTTCGAACCAAGCGTAATCCGTTCGAATGCGACTGTTCTCTGGGAACATGCGTGGGATGTTGACCGACGTGGTCAGTTGAGGCAATCCCGACGCGGCGAAGGCGGTGATGAGCGAGAAAAAGGCAACGACAACAATTGGGAATCGCATGAACTGTGCCGCGAAGGCTTCCCAGGCGTGTCCGATTTGAGATCGCCATTTCTCAACCGGCAATGGATCGTCTTCGATCTCGTCGGCTTGGTCTTTCCGGGCTTTGGCGAGTGCGGCATGGTGCTTGTCGCGGTGTCGTTTGCCGTGCCACTGCATCGCACCGGGCAACAACAACAGCAACAGCAACAGCGTGCCAAAAACTGATCCAGCGGCGATGAAGCCGAATGCACTGACGGGCACCAGTCGTACCAACCCGAGTGACCCCAGTCCAATGATGGTCGTCGTGGCAGCCAACCAGCACGGCAAAATTCCCGCCTGCATGGCTTGTCGTGTCGCCGCCGTGGGATCAATCGTCGGATCGCTGCACATCGCATCGCGATAGTAGTTGCACAGGTGAATGCCAGCGCTGGCAGTCAACACAAACACAAGCGGTGGCAACACGATCAAAATCGCGTTCATCTCGATGCCCGAGTACAACACCATCGACAGGGACATGCCTTGCCCGATGACCGCGACGATGATGATGATCGCCGTCAACACGATCGAACGCAGGCAGAACACACAGATCAGCGCCCCCACAATGACGGAGGGCAGTGTGAATCGATCGATCGAAGCTTGAGCTTCTCCATCGACCAACGCACCATCGGTGGGTGGGCCGGCGGTGTAGATCTGATCTTCGGGAACACCGATGCGTTCCGAAACGATCTGACGGACCTCCGCCAATACGTTCTGCCGATCGAGATTCCCCTGCTCGGTGAAGGTTGCCAGGACGATGGTTTGTTCACCGTCTTCGCCGATCAACGAGCCTTTCAATCGGGCTCGCGTGGCGCGGTCGGAAAAGCTGGTCGGGGGACTTGTTAAGACATCGTACACCCGTTGCCCGGAACTGATGCTGGCAAGGTGTGCCGGGCGTTCCGGTGTCGATTGGGTCAGTGGTAGCAACGCTTCTGCGACCTCGTCGACTTGTTCGGATCCGATCTTCGCGCCGTCCCAACCGATCATCAGGACGTCTTGTCCTTGAAAGAGTTTGGAGAAGTCGTCGTACTGCTTCCGAACCGGCATGTCCTCAGGCAACCACAGTGCGGGAGCGTTGTACATGGTCGACAAAGCTCGCGCAGAATCGCGTGCCGCTAGAGGCCCGAGAATGCAAACCGCCAAAAGGCCGATGCAAAATCGCACGCGATAGGTCGTCGCTTGGTCACCCAGGGATTTCAAAGGCATGTTGAGATGGTCGATCAGTTCGAAACAGAATGAGAACCGAGCGTATCGAAATCGACCTGGGTTGGCGACTCGTAATTGCCTGGCAATGCACTGTCAGCGAGCAGAACGAAAGCGGACGAGTCTTTCAATCAGTTCGTCCGGCAAACTTTCGCAATTTTGCCTGTTCGTTGATCTCGGCGTTCGAATACGGCCGCCATTGACCACCCGTTGCTCAGCCGGTGTTGGACGGGTGGTTGGATTCCGTGCGTGTTGGCGGTTTGTGGACCTTCAACACGGGAGTGTCCTCTGTCACCACGATCCCATCACGGCGGTTTTCCGTGGCAACAGGTTCCTCCGACGCCACCTGTTCGCCAGGCAGCGATGGGTTGGTCCCCGCCAACGATTGGCCGGGATCAAACGCGGGCTTTCCCATGTGGTCGAGCCTCGGTTTGAAGACTTTTCCAAGCGGTCCAGCCAACAGGGCGGGCAACAAGATCAAGTCACCGATCAACGCCGCTGCCAACATCACCAGCATCAACGTTCCAAAACGCTGGGTGGGAGTGAACGTCGACATTGCAAAAATGAACAGGCCTAATCCGCCCACGATGGTGGTTTGTGTCATCGCGGGACCCACTCGGCGATAGGTCTCAATGACAGCGTCTTTGCGAGATTTGCCTTCTTCTAGAAATTGCCGGAACCACGTCAAAAAGTGAATCGTGTCGTCGACGGCAACCCCCATTGCAACACTCGCGGTCATCATCGTGCCGATGTCGACGGCCGTTCGAAGGTGCCCCATGATGCCAAACACCAGCAACACCGGAAAAACGTTGGGAATCATCGAAACCGCACCCGCAGCAAAACCAGCACGAAGATTTGCAGGTGCCAGCCAATTCGTCGGGAACGAGCCTGGATTGAGCAACACGATCATCACGAAGCCGATCAACACAAACGCCAGCAAGATCGATTCGACCAAACTGCCCAACAGAGTCCGCTGGGCCTTGTAGACCACTGGGACGACGCCCGTGTAAATCACCTGAGGCGTGGCGGGTTCGTCCAGTTCGAACACTGGCAGGCGATCGGGTTGTCCGTCAGCGACTTTGTCCAGTGTCAGAATGTGTTTTGGGATTGGCCGCGAAATCACTTCGGTCGCGGAGATCAACCGTGTGGCGCCCTCTGCGATGGATTCCGCGGGTGGTTCAGTGGCGATTGATTCGCCAGTCGATGACTGGAAGTGCAAACCCGCCAAATCGATGACCACATCTGCGGCAGCGATTCGCCGGTCCCAATTTTCATCACTGGGTTTCGCGATCGCGTCTTCTGCATCGGGATCAATCCAGCTTTGACGAATCCGCTCGTTGCCCAACAATTCACGCAGCGTTGCCAGGAACACAGCCCGTTGGTCGACAATGCGTTCGCCGCTTTCCTCGTCCGTGGTCACCAAATCGGCGTTGTCCAACCCCAACACGTTCTGGGCACCGAGCACCAACACCTTGGCTTTCGGGATCTGCGTGCCATCGGGTTGTTGCAACTCACGCAGCAACTTGGCTCGAACGCGATAGGCTTGCACGACCGGGTCGACGGCGTCTTTCAATTCGTTGATGAACAATCCGTAATCGACATCGGAAAGCGCACTGACCCGCAAACTCAAACGCCATAACTCGCTGTCTTTTAGCGGCCCATTCTTTTCGACTTTGACGTAATCGCTTTGCAGCAGTTCGTCACGGGAATCGTTTAGGCGGCTGTTGAATTGAGACCGGGTGTTGCTCCAACCGTTGCTGACATCGGGCAGTGGAGCGATGAAGGTGTCCATGCTCGACGCTTGCCCAACCTTCGCGATACCTTCCTCGCCAAGGGAGCGGGTGACGACTTTGCGGATGCGAGCGACGGCTTCAATACGTTCCAGCAAACTCAGTGAAATTGGGTCCGACAATCGTTCTTGGTCTTCAATTTCTTCTTCGGTGGTGGCCGACGCCAAGCGTTCTGGACGCTGGATCTCAGGTGGCATGCGAACCACAATCTCCATCGGAACCAAGTTGCCAAAGTGGTCTTCCAGCCAAGCGTAATCGCGAAGAATTCGAGCTTGGGGATCAAACAATTTCAGCAACTGGACCGACGTGGTGATCTTGAACAATCCCAGCGACGCCATTGCCAAACCAGCGATGCATCCCACACTGACCAGGGCATGATGGCTGGTGATCCAGCGTCCGACACCTGCCCACCACGCGGCCAATTCCAACTCGCCAGAAATCGCTCCTTTCGCGGGTTGGGACTCGTTGGTGGAATCCGCGTCCGCCGATTTGTCGCGACTCTTGGCAGCGGCCAATCGTTTGCGTTCTTCGGATTTGTCTTGCCCAAACTGAGGCGAAAACGTCTCAAGTGCCGCGGGGAGGTAGCTGAATAGAATCCCCAAAGTCGAAATCACACCAATCGCTGAATACAACCCAAAGTTGCTGATCGGTTTCAAGTTGCTGGTGAACAGCGACGCCAGACCAATCGCGGTGGTCAGTGCCGCCAGCGAACACGGCAGCGCCGCATGCATGAGCGCTCGCGTGGCCGCACCACGTCGTCCGCGGAACCGGACTTCATCGCGGTAATAGTTGATGACGTGAATCGAACCGGACAATCCCAGCACATAAACCAGGGACGGCATCGACATCAAAATCGCATCGACTCGGCCGCCCGTCCAACCCACCATCGACATGCTGAGCATCGCCGCGGAACCGCCGACGACAAACAACATGATCGTGACTTTCAAACTGCGGAAGCAGAAATATGAAAGCAACACGCCGACCAAAATGCAGTAGCCGACCAAACGAACCAGAGTGATCGTGCCTTCCTCGTCGATCGCGATGTTGTCGATCGGAGGACCACCCATTCGCAAGGGAGGCATCCCGCCGAGCGATTCAGGCGGTTCACGGTTGAACGGCGGTGGAGCACTGCTGGGCGGAAGCGGGGGCTGAATCCCGGATTGATGAGCCAGTTGCAACAATCGACCTTGCGGCATACCCAACGTCCCGCGACCGACGGCGAATGCCAGGTTGTCCTTCGCCAAATCAGTCAGGGTGACCAACAAACATGTCAGACGTGGTGGCGGTTCAACGCCCAACGAATCATAGACCGCGTACCAAGCGTCGGTTTGTGTCTGCGTGAGCGAAGCGGGGAGTTGGTCTCGCTCGCCATCCAAACGTTCCGCAACAAAGCGATCGAGCGTTCGTTCGATCCGCTCTGGTGCATCGTCTGGCAAGCCATCGCGGCGGCCTTCTGGCAAGGCTTCGACGAACGCCTCGGGCGTCCACGCAAACTCATGTGGCACAGCGGGAGCGAACAGAGTGCCGGTCAGACGCTCCATCGCCAGACGCTTTGCCACGATCGGTTTCTTGGTCACGTCCGTCAGATCGATCGGCCAAAGCGGACCTCCTTCGGCTGCTAGCTCCTCCGCGATGGTGGCTCCCGTCTGAACGGTTTGGAACAACGGAGCGCACAACAACATCGGGTCGTTGTAAAACGGGTTGATTCGTTCGTCCGTGGATGGATCGCCAAACGCGGTCACGAACTGCCCTTGCAGCTCATAGTTGCCCAGCGATTTCTTCACTTTCCGAACCAGGGCTGCTGGGCCGTTCATCGACTCTTCCCAGCGGAACAGTTTGCCCTCGGGAGTGATGTAGTACCACGTGCCGTCCGCGGAGGCCAACCACTTTTCGTTTTTGCCACCCCAATCCGTCAGGTCTTGACCGGGCGGCAGCAACTCCAGTTCCTCGCCGAGTTCACGAGCCCGGACCCGTGTTTGAATCTCGGCGAGCGACAATGCATTTTCGCCCCAAGCTTCTTCCGCCGCCAACTGCTCGCGATAATTCGCGGATTCGTGCAGCAGTTTGTCTTCGAGTAGTCGCAGTCGTTGGTCACCGACGTTGCAGCCTTCCCAGGTCAACAGGACGAAACTTTCGCCTGCAAAGTGATCCGCGAACCAGTCCAGTTCCGCCGTCTCGGGAAAGTCGCTCGGCAACCAATCTTTGACATCGTTCTCTTTGTTTTTCAAACCCATCCGAGCGGCACGGAACGCCGATGGCATGAAAAAGAAGAATCCCATGAGGATCAACAAAGCCACGCTCAGTCCCCACGGGCCAGGCCGCTCTAGGAACGACGGCTTGGTTGAATCTGCGGTCATCGAGGATTCCGAATATGAGATGAAGAGATGTCCCGCCGGGCCGGCTTCGATTGGACTGGTGAAAGGTTCGTAGGTGTTGCGAAAGAAAGACGAATCTCAATCTCGTTTTGCCGCCAGCATCGGTCGCTGTCAACGACCTCCCTGCCGCCCATGACGGTCAAACCAGTAAGCTATCGAGCGATTGGCAGATGGTCCACGTCAATGCGATTGTCCCGGCCAAACGTTTCAGTTGTTGTCCGACAATTGAGAGGGTTAGCAAAACTGGGAAGTTTCTAACCCAGGATGCTTCGAGGTACCGGTCATCCGCCCGAAATCCGCCAGCGACGCTTTGCCCCACCCCCACAAACCGGACCAGATGCATTCTAATTGTTCAAACAGCCTAATCGGCTGGACACAGCGAACCAGACCGTTGAACTCGCGTTTTCGCTTTCGCCCCAGACGCGAAGATGAATCCGAGGGCGAAACGCATGGCTCACCGGTCAGTGTCGACTGCAAAAGCGGAATCGTTGCTCGCTCGCGTTCAGCCCTCGCTCCCTTTGAAAATGCCGTTTTGTTCGCGGTTTCGCGAATCACACTTGTCTATCCGAACCCTACGAAGTGAACTGATGTCTGCATCCCTCCAATCCCTGATCGACTCCGGCACCAAACTGTACTTGGACTCGGTTGAACCTTCCGAAATTGACCAGAACCTCAAATGGGGGGCGGTTGGTGCGACCAGCAACCCTGCGATTATCTCGGGCATCGTCGCTGCGGGCGGATTCGACGAACGAATTGACGCCCTGCTCAGCGAAGGGTTGGATGATGAGTCCATCGCCTGGGCTCTGACCGACGAATTGGTTTCAGACGCCGAAAAGAAATTCGCCGCCATCCACGAATCCACCGCCGGCAACGCGGGCTGGGTCAGTTTCGAGCTCGATCCAATCTTGGAAGATCCGGACCAGAATCTTTCGCCTTCTGACATCGCTGCCCGCTACATCGAATTGGGCAAACAATGGGCGGCGGGACACACCAATCGCATGATCAAGGTTCCCGCCACAGAAGCCGGTTTGCTCGCGCTGGAAGAACTGGCTGCCGCCGGGATCACTCTGAATGTGACGTTGATGTTCACCGGCGACCAATACCACGCCGCACGCGAAGCCGTTTGGAAAGGCGCTCAACGCGCGGCTGAATCCGGCACCCGTTCGCTCGACCAATTCAAATCGGTCTACAGCATTTTCATCTCACGGATTGATGTCTACACCCAAAAGGAATTGCCGAACCTGTCGCCCGAAGCTCAAGGACAAGTCGGCATCCTGAATGCAAAACGCATCTGGAAAGAAAATCAAAGCTTCTGGGCGGACAAAAATTTGAAGCTGGAACAAGAACTGATCTTCGCCAGCACAGGAACGAAGAGCAAAGACGATCCACCATGGAAGTACGTCGCCGCTCTGGCGGGCAGCGATATCCAAACCAATCCGCCTTCGACCAACGAAGCCGTCGACGCCAGCGGCAAATTGTTCACGCGGGAAGTGGACGACATGCCATCGCAAGCGGTCCAAGATGAAATTGATGCCGCGCTAGACATCAAATCGATGCACAAGTTCTTGATGGACGAAGGGGTCGATAAATTCGTCAAACCACAACGCGAACTGCTGGCCATCATCGCTGCGAAGCGAGAAGAGTTGACCAAGCAAGCCTAACTTCTGGCCGGGGGCGCAACCCATGTCTGGTTGTCGCCGAGCGACGTTCGAAAGATCGATGGTGGCTGGCGTCTGGGGTTCGCCCCGGATGGGGCCGTCATGGGAGTGGGGGGGAGTCCCTCGCTCACGCAACTTTTGAAGTTGCGTTTTCCTCAAACCCGAAGCGTCAGCTTTTCTTAAAACCCGAAGCGTCAGCTTTTCTCATAACCCGAAGCGTCAGCGAGGGAAAAACGATGTTGACTTCGCCTCGCTGACGCGTCGGGTTATGAAAAACCCAATGCCTCACGCGAAAGCGCAACTTGAAAACTCATGCTTCGGGTTGTGATGGGTGGTCTGTCACGACCTATTCTTAGGGCAGTGGACGAGGCGACGAGTCCTGGACTGGCGCCCAATCCAAGGACTCGTCGCCTCATCCACTACAATCGACCCTGCCTTTTAGCTGTGTCGCACCACTCGCGAACGTCACCGCTTCGCGGTTCGGACGGGGATCGTCTTGATTGCTTCGTCTCTGACGACACGTGGTAGAGACGAACGCGTCTCGATCAGTGGGCTGATTGACCCAGATGCTCAATCGCACGCTGCAGAACATCGTCTTCCAGTTCCGTGACCAAGCGACCGTTCTCATCTGGACGAGCGGCGATGTAGGTCGGCGGCACCGAAAGGTGCGGTTCGAC
>NZ_JBICHO010000406.1:0-13545 GCF_043100905.1 Rhodopirellula sp. JB055
TTTGCTCCAGGGGCGATCCCCCCTGGCTATGTTGAAGGAGGCCGTTGGCCATTCGAGGAAAATGGCACGCGGTCCCTCGCTAACGCTTTTTGAAGTTGCGCTTTTCTCAAAACCCGAAGCGTCCGCGAGGGACCCACCGGCTCGGTGCGATGGGATGGGGTCCCGCGCGGACGCGTCGGGTTATGAAAAACCCAATGCCTCACGCAAAAGCACAACTTCCAAAAGCGTCAGCGAGGGAAAAACGATGTTGACTTCGCCTCGCTGACGCGTCGGGTTGTGAAAAAATCAATGCCTCACGCAAAGGCGCAACTCGAAAACGTTCGCCTGAACTGGCGTCGCTCGATCTCTCCCCAAAATCTCCCCAAAACGTGATTTTGGAAGAAGCGCGCCATGTGGAACTCTGCCAAGAACCTGCTCCACCCCTTGCAGGGGGTGGCGGGGCGGGTGCATTGCCACGCCTGCACGGATCTGTTCCGAAGGAGCTTATCCGGAAGGTTCTGCTTAGCTTAAAGCGAGGGTTTCTTCGGAGTTGAACGGCACGGAATGCGACTTTATCGCAAAGAAGGTTGGGAAGGACGCCGTTGGAGCTTGACATTGGGGTGCGGGGGCACGAAATTTAGGCCAAGGGACGTGCTCAATCTGATCTTTCCGCATGCGCGACTGAGCGTTTTGGGTGTCCTTTATTGCATTCTCCTCTTTTTTCTCAGGTGTGAAGGATTAATCAATGAAAATGTCTGGACAGACCAACAACCGGCAGGCGTTCACGCTGGTCGAGTTGCTCGTCGTGATCGCCATCATTGGCGTCTTGGTAGGGCTGTTGCTACCAGCAGTCCAAGCAGCCCGTGAAGCTGCCCGTAGAATGAGTTGCGGCAACAACATGAAGCAACTCGGTCTTTCGATTCACAACTATCACAGCGCGTTCAACGGACTTCCGCCCAACGGTGGTGGAACGGACAACAAGGCGGGAAGCCAAACGACGCAGAACGGCAACAATGGCAATGGGCGTCGAATCAGTTGGTTGATTCCAATCCTGCCATACGTCGAACAGCAGGCGTTGTGGGAACAGATCAGCAATCCAATGGATTCGGACGGCGATGGTACGCCTAACTATCCAGCGATGGGACCACGAGCCTGGGATCGCAACTACACACCTTGGATGACGGACATCGGGACCTTCCGTTGCCCCAGTGACCCTGGCGTTGGTTCGCCAGCCATGGGACGTAGTAACTACGCGTGCAGCTACGGCGATGGATTGCACTATGGAGATGTTGGACCGCTCAATGCTTCGAACGGGTACTACTACGAAGACAGTGGGCGTGCAAACCAAGTCAACCAGTCGTTGCGTGGGTTCTTCATCTTCCGTAACACAGTCAACGGGATCAAAGGTTTGGGACAAGCCCGCTCGCGTCCATTGATGCGTTTCCGTGATGTGACGGACGGTCTCAGCAACACGATCATGTTGGGCGAGATGGCAACCCACGTGAACCCACGTGCGATCAAAACGGATGCTGCTATTGGCCCAGGGTTCCGTCCGTTGGGCGAGGATCCAGGTTGGGCCGACACGACGGCAGCCAAAGATCCTGCCCGTCCACAATTCTGGCTGGACACCACGGACTCGATCGTTCGCAATATCAGCTCGGGTTACGGACGTGGGTTCCGCTGGGCGGATGGAGCAACCGTTTACTCCGCGTTCAATACGATCCTTCCGCCTAACCGCGAAATGGTCATGCCAAACCGTTCGGACTCGGCTTGGGCGGTTGCACCACCTAGTAGCCAACACCAAGGCGGCGTGCACGTGGTGCTCGGCGACGGGGCGGTGAAGTTCATCACCGACAGCATCGATGCAGGCAACATCCACGCCGAAGTCATCTGGAGCGCGAACAACGCTGGTGCTGAGTCTCCTTACGGTGTCTGGGGTGCCCTGGGCACACGCAACGGCAAGGAAACGATCGAAGACGCGTTCTGATCGCCTTTGATCGTCTGATCCGATGGTGCCTCGTCCGCTTCTCTCTGAACGCATGAACTCAGTCGCGGCACCATCTCTTTCTTTTTATTTCCAACCCTTTTTAGAATCGAGCGAACTCAATGAATGATACCTCTTGGATGAAGCGATTGTGCCTGGTTGCTCTCGTGGCTGGCATGCCGCTCACCTTCACCGGATGTGGCCCTGGCGGAAACACCGTGATCGAAACCGACGAGCCGATGACGGAGCAAGAACTAGAAGACTACGAAAAGCAGGCTCAACAGCAAACCGAGAACTACGAAGACAACTATCGCTGATCCAGGGCACTTGACCTCATCACTTGATGAGGTCAGTTAAGTCTGATTCAAGACCGATTCAAGGTCGCTTTCGTTCAACGGGGGCGGCCTTTTTTCTTTGGCTTTTCTTGGTAAGTGGCGCCGTTGTCTTTGGGCATCGAATTGTGCCACGCGACCAATTCCTTGGTCATCTTTCGGACCACATTGGGATGTGTCGCGGCGACGTTGGTGGTTTCTCCTCGGTCTTCGATGAGGTTGTAAAGCTCGGGCGAAGAACCGTCGTATTCGCAGAGCAGTTTCCAGTCGCCTTGACGCATGGCGAGGTCGGGCAGGTCATCGACACCGTAGTAAGCATCGCGATCGGGAGGGCGGCGAAAGAAAATGGGGGCGTTCCGCGAGGCACCGTTGCCGGTGATGGCAGGCAGCACCGACTCACCGTCGAATTGGACGCCCGCAGGATGCTCACTGCCGGTGAGATCCAACAAGGTCGGGACCAAGTCGATCGCTGAGAACACGGATGTGCGGTCGACTTCGCCGCGGCGTCCAACAAGCCTTGGCCCCCAAGCGATCAGTGATGAACGCACGCCGCCTTCATAAAGATGGGTTTTGTATCCCCGGAAGGGACCTGCCGAACCCGCTCCCAATTCCGGTCCATTGTCCGAACAGATCAGCACCAAGGTGTTGTCACGAAGCACTTCATCACCGCGAATCACATCGAACAGTTTTCCGAGTTGGCGGTCCATTTCCTGCAGAACGGAAAGGTACAACCCACGTTTGCCGTCTGCCCATTGATCCACGGGTGGCCAGAAAGGCGAGTGGACATCGTCGGGCCAGAGGTTGATGTAGAACGGTTGCTGATTGACCTTCGCACGTTGGATGAAAGGGATCGCCGCGTCGACAAAACCACCGGTGATCTCAGATCGTTGCATCCAGCGGTATCCGTCACCGAGACGTTCCGCGTCGGCCCAAATTCGTCCGGGTTCTTCATCGCCGGGTTTGAGCGTCAAAGGAAGAAGCTTCGGTCCCATGCCCTCGAAGTTTGTTAGCGATTCATCGAAGCCGTACTCAGTGATGTATGGAGCGTCGTCGACGTTTCGTTGGCCACCCATGTGCCACTTCCCAAAGTGCCCGGTGGCGTATCCGGATTGCTGAAGTGAACGAGCCAACATTGGAGCCTTGGGATCAAGCCACTGGGCGATACCGCGTCGTTGGTTGTGATCGCGGTTGCTGAGATAGGATCCGATGCGCCACCGTTGTGGGTAGTGCCCCGTCGAAATCGCAGTTCTCGACGGCGAACAGATTGGTGAGTTGACGTAGAACTGTTCGAATCGAACGCCTTCCTGCGCCATTCGGTCGATGTTGGGTGTCTGGGCGTCGTGATTGCCGAAACACGAGAAATCTTCCCAACCCATGTCGTCGATGAACACGAGCACAATGTTGGGGCGAACGTTATCTGCTGCTGCGGCGACGCCGTGCCATCCCGCAGGATTCAGGAGAATCCAGAGCAGGCACAAACCAACGATCTTGGCAGTCATCTGCCGTTGTTGGGCCGGGAAAAGCAAGGACTTCATGGTTGTGGTTCCTCAATGTCTTCGGTGGGGATTGGGGCAGGACAACCAGTGTGACAAGATGTATTAGGCAGTCGCAAGAGGGTTGGTCGTTTTCTGCCCGCCGTCTTCTTTTTCCAGTGGTTGCATCGAGAATGAAAGACGATGATGTGCGTCCTGTCTTTTGATGTGGCAAGGCAACGCCGTTCATTGGAGTAGATCATGCCCAAAGTAGTCCGCGTAGCGATCGAAGCAATTGAAGTGCAAGTTGTTTGAGACGCAGCAGTGTGTTCAGGATTTGATTTGGGCGATCAACAGTCCATCCTTGATTGTTCCGTCCGCGGTGCTGCCGCAGTTGTCGGAATCGATGGTCGATCCAGTCCATTTGCAGGCGTTCCTAGCTCGAGATTCGACCGCTAAGGTCGGGCTCTATTTCGAGCGATTGATTCTGTATTGGTTGAAGTACATTCGCGGCTTCGAACTGGTGGCTCATGCAGAAGCGGTTCGCGTGGATGGAAAGACGCTGGGGGAGCTCGACTTCCTGTTCGTGGATGAACGAGGTCGGCTGACACACTGGGAGGTTGCAATCAAGTTCTATTTGTATTTGCCGAAGGAACCATGGCGAGGCAGTCGGTTTGTGGGCCCGAATTCAAATGACAATTTTGAACGCAAGACGCGTCGTCTCTTTGAACATCAACTGCCGATGAGTCACCAAGTGCGCGACGATGTCGAAATCCGAGAAGCGGTGGTGAAAGGCAGTGCGTTCTATCCACCTGAATCGGTTTCCGCGCCGATACTGCCGGAATTCATGTCAGCCAATCACGAATGCGGTCGTTGGGTGCACCGATCTGAATTGCACGAGGTCGTTGATGCGAAAGGTGCGTATCAGATTTTGTCAAAACCGTTTTGGTTGTCGGCGTTGACTGCTGACGAAAACCAGGCGACTCTGCTGAGCCGAGATGAATTTGTGGCGTCCGTTGATCGAACACTGCAAGAATTCGATCGTCCGATCCTGGCCGTGCGTTGGGAGAATGCTACT
The DNA here is from genome assembly GCF_043100905.1 of Rhodopirellula sp. JB055. Taxonomy (NCBI): domain Bacteria; kingdom Pseudomonadati; phylum Planctomycetota; class Planctomycetia; order Pirellulales; family Pirellulaceae; genus Rhodopirellula; species Rhodopirellula sp. JB055. Next base: position 4,846 of record NZ_JBICHO010000406.1, read on the forward strand.
GGGAAGTCCAGTTCCTCAAGTTGTTTCGTCCACCGATTCTTTATCGTGCCCGAACGTTGGCCAGACAGTGGACCGGCCAAGTAGGCCGAGACCCTTCGAATTCACTCAGGATCTTGAAGAGTCTCTTTCAGGAAGGTCGTGATCATGTCTCGGATCTCGGGAGCAGCAAATTCTCGCCCGCCATGTTTGGCGCCTTGGATGAGGTGGAGTTTGTTTTCGACGCCGGCGTCTTCAAGTGCCTTGTGAAGCAGTTGGCTTTGGTTTGCCGGAACCACTGGATCGCTGGTTCCATGAATGATTAGAAACGGTGGATCGTCATCGTCGATGTAAGTGATCGGATTGACGCGACGAATTCCTTCGTCGTTCCCGAGGACCTCGCCTCCGCCCAACAGTTTCGATTCGGGCGAACCTTCGCGGTTGTGGGACTCAAATCCTTTCGTGGTGACAAACTTTGAAAAGTCGGTCGGGCCATAGAGATCGACCACCGCTTGGACACGACTGGATTGATCAGGCCACCCGCCGGAGCCTTCGAGTTCTTCAACATCACCCGACGTGCCCAACAACGCGACCAAGTGCCCGCCCGCCGAACTGCCGCCCACGGCGATCCGATCAGGATCAATGCCGTATTCGTCGGCGTGTTCGCGAAGAAAGCGAATCGCACATTTGCAGTCTTCGATTTGCGCTGGAAATGGGGCTTCACCGGTCAGGCGATATTCGATTGTCGCGCCAACAAAGCCCTCGGCCACGATTCTTGCAACCTGGTTGATGCCACCTTCTTTGGATCCTGCCTGCCATCCTCCGCCGTGGATCCAAACGTAAGCCGGCAATGGTTCGCTCGGTTTGGACTCGGGCAACACGATGTGCATTTTCAGGTCGCGACCGCCGCCCTTTCCGAAGATCACGTTGCGTTTGACATCGACTCCGCGAGGAGAGCGAGACGACAGATTCCGATCGTTTGCTGGACGTCTCACGGACATGTTTCCGATGACTTCCCGAATGAGAATTTGACCGTCGCCGTCGCGGTCAAGTCGCTCAAACAGTCTGGCGGGACCACTAAACTCATTTTTGGAAACTTTTCCGTCGTCATTCGCATCATCGCTCTCCAAGCGATCTTGGATGGTCGGACGTTCAAGCTGGGCCTGAACCTCCGAGGTCCAGCAACAAGTGACGGTCACGGTCAGCAAAAAGAGGGCCGGCAGTCGGAATGAATGGTTCATTTTCAACTCGGAGTCGAATGGCAGGTGGAGGGGAGTGATTCATGATAGCCCCTGCTTGCGATCAAATCAGTTGTGCCGGGAATTGATACAGTCCAGTTTCATGGGATGAATACCGCGTCGGATGACTTCTTCCATTCTGCGTGAGCTTTCGCGACCTTGGTGCTCCAGGTTCCGTACCACGTGGAGCCGCGTCTTCGTTCGTCGCCCACATGGTCCAAGTCGTAGACGATCTTCCCATTGCGATCGCTGAACGTTAGGGACCATTCCAAACCCAAAAGGATCGCGAGCTTTTCAATCGTTGAGCGGTTGCGAGCGGTCGTGGATCAGGTGGACCGAAGTGATGGTCAGGACAGGCTGGGGTTTGATTTCAATTTGGTTGTTTTTCTGCAGCCAGTCTTTGGAGATAGAAATCGCCAGCGGAGCCATCAGTTGGTCAAACTGGTGGGCCCATTCAGGGTGAGACTCAAAAGACTGTCCGTTGAAGGTTCCGGCAATGGCTTCTCCCAGTCCGTTGTTGCGATGAACGCCGATAACCAGTTTTGCCGAATCGATTTTTGATGCGTCATCAATTTCGATTTGGAACACACGCGATTGATCGGCGGTCACGGCGGTCCCTGCAGCGTAAGCAAATTCACGGTGAAGCGTTTTTGCCGGATCGATCTGTTTGTCAAACAACAGCGTCACAACGGTTGTCTCCTCCGCATCGACAGGAATCGTCTTCGACTCGGACAAAGAGTTTGAGTCTTCGTAGATGACTTGGCCGCCGTTGTATCGTAGTCGCCGCTGCTGAATGGACGATGCGTTCAGTGAGTCGCCAGTAATTTCGGACAGGTCAACGCTGAGTTGACGACTGGTCATGTTGGTCAGTGCGATTTGCAGGCGGTTGCCTTGATAGACCGCCGTCGCGTTCAGCCCCACAGCAGCCAGGCCGCTCGTTTCGACGGGAAGTCGTCGGCCATCGAAATCACGCCACAGTTCAAAGTAGTTTGCGACTGGCGTGGGCTGGAAATCGGACAAGGGACCGCGAGCAGAGGCACCTTCGGTTGGGATGAAAGCAACGTTTCCGCTCTTGGGATTCCAGTGCATATTGGTGAACACAAACGGGACCGCCAGATCGATCTGATGAGGGCGGTTCATCAGCTTATGAACGAATGCGCTGTACGATCGTAAACGTAACCAGTAGTCCGCCGCTCCACGTCCAGCTTGTAGCGAGCCGCACTCCGTGATCAAGATCGGTTTGACATTGTCGGTCTCTTCCATGTGAGCCTGTAACATGTCGAGTGTTGCTTCGAGTCGACCCAGTAGGTAACCCGAGTAGCCGTTGTCACGACGTTCCCAGGCTCCGAGCGATCCCATGTTCTCATAGAAATGGTGGGAGTAAAAATCCAAATGGTTTCGAGTCAGATCCATGAACCGGGCTTGGTCACGGTAGAGTCCAAATTGATTGACGTGCAATTGCATCCAAGCAGACGTAGGGCCACCCACATTGACCGATGCAGTTTTCGCATGAACGGCTTGAGCAACTTCGTTGTGAAATTGGGCGAGCAATTCCCATGAGTCATGTTCTTTTTGATAGTGGTAGTCCCACTCGGCTTTGATGGTGGACTCGTTTTTGACTTCCCACCATTTCGCGGTCCGTCCACCGTCTGCCTTTTGGTCAGCGATGTGTGCGGCGGCAAGATCGGCCGCGTCACCAAAGTGTTCGATCAGTGGGGTGCCGCGCCCGACGTGTTCGACGGACATGAACTCGGGGAAGTCGTTCAAGCACATCGCGTAGTCAACGTTTTCGAACGCGGGGATTGTTTTGGGGGCCGATGAATCGTGACGCTCAAAGAAGCTCAGGTCAGCAGCACCTGTTTCATTCGGGTTCTCTCGGAGCTTTTCACCGCGTCCATACCCAACCACCAATCCAGGTTGGAGTTTGAAAATTTGGCGTCCCGGTTTGAAGTTTCGCTTGTTCGCCCAACGTTCGAAACTGGGATCGCATGTCCCTGGGGCTGCGTAGTAGCGAAAGAACTTTTCGCGTTCCAGGTCGACGTGGCCGGCAATCGATAGTTCATGTTGCAAGTCGACGCGCACGCTGACCGGAACACGAGGTTGATCGGCTCCAAGGGTTCGATAAGGGATGTCGTCGAACTTCACCGGCAGTTTGCCTTGTGAGTTGAATGCAATCTGCGTGACAGTTGCCGTCTTCCCTTCGGCGCATCGTGTTCGAATTTGAATCGGCGGCATGCCTTCGCTGGGGACGGGCATTGCGGGCAACTTGAATCGATACAGGTTGGGTTGTTGCGTGCTGCGTTCGACGGTGCCGCCGCCGGAATAGGGAGCGACATCGATCCCACCGAGATAATTCAGGTTTTCGCCGCGAAGAATGATGTACTTGAAGAGCGATACGACACGTTGGCTTCCCTCTGGCAATTCGATCGAGACATCACCGCTGAGGTGAATGGTTTCATTGGAGAGGACCATCTCGAACAGGTTTCGTTGGTCGCCTTCACCTCGATAGGTCGTTTCCTTGCCTTTTGAGAACTCTTCGAACAGAAACGTGTGAGCGGCACGTCGAGCGACGCCTTCGTCACTGAGCAGGCTTTGGTCAGGAGACTGAGCGAACAGGCAGTTGGGAAGCAACGTGCCAAGAATCGCAGACAGGAAGATCGTTTTCATCAGCGCGAGTCAATCGATGAGATAGGTGTGGGGAACTTCCAATGATTGTCGTGATGCCAGCCTTTGTCCAATGTATGGACTTGTGCTGTTTGGATAGGCACGGATGATTTGTTGGTTGGGCATGAAAAAAGGCCGAGTCGGTGAGACTCGGCCTTCGAGAAGTTGTCGTTTCGAATGCTGCGAACTCAGAGAGCGAGCAACAGGCGACTCGGGGCTTGCAGGTACCCGATCACATCGTTGAGGAAGCGGGCTGCGGTTCCGCCGTCGACCAAGCGGTGGTCGTACGAGAGGCTGAGCGGCATCATCAAACGAGGTTGAATGGAATCGTCGGGCATCACGACAGGCAACTTGCGTGAGCGTCCTACCAATAGAATCGCGACTTCGGGAACGTTGACAATCGGTGTGCTGTACTGGCCACCGATCGCACCGAGGTTGCTGATCGTGAAGGTTCCGCCACGCAGGTCGTTGACGCCAAATTTGCCGCCACGAACTTTGCCCGCCATTTCAGCGATGTTGCGAGCGGTGTCTGGGATGCCCATTTGGTCAGCGTTGTGCATGACGGGTACGACCAAAGCGGTGTCGGTATCCACGGCGATGCCAACGTTGACGTAATCCTTGTAGATCACTTGTTGGTTTTCAGAGTCGATCACCGCGTTAAGCGATGGGTGATGACGAAGAGCGGTCGCGACGGCTTTGACCAAGAACGGCATCGTGGTCAACTTCAGACCTTGAGCAGCGTAGTCCTCTTTGCTGCTTTGACGAAGTCGTTCCAGGTCCGTGATGTCGGCATCGTCGAAGTTGGTCACGCGAGGAACGGTGGACCACGACAAGTGCATCTGAGCAGAGATCGTTTTGCGGATCTTACTCATTCGCTCCACGCGAATTGGGCCGTAGTCATCGTTGTCGGGTGTGCCAGGCAGATCGCCCGAAGCCACGTTGGTTCGCGGTGCGGCGGCCGCTGCGGCAGGAGCAGATTTCGCGGCCGGTGCAGCAGCCTTTTGGCTGGCCGATCGGACGACGGCCAAAACATCGTCACGAGTGATTCTTCCGCCAGCACCGGTTCCGGTGACGCTCGCCAGGTTCACACCCGTTTCGCGAGCGAAGCGGCGGATCGCAGGACCGGCTGGGATCGATCCACCCGCGTCGACGGGCGCGTCGGGTTCGTCCGCGACCGCGGGGGTCTGAGCGGCTGGGGTTGCGACGGGTTGAGCAACAGGCGGTGCCGCGGGGGCGACTGGTTTTGCAGCAGGCGGTGCGGCGGGTTCGGGAGCAGGTGCTTCCGCCTGCGGCTCTGGTTTGGGCTCCGGCTTCGTTTCAGGTTCCGCTGGAGCGGCCGGAGCGGGAGCTGATTCAGCACCAGCGGCGGCTTCGACTTCCAACAACACGCCACCGATTGGAACCGTGTCCCCTTCGTTGACGGAAACCTTGGTGACCTTGCCACCCACATCGCTCGGCACGGGAACGGTCGCTTTGTCCGTTTCCATTTCCACGATGTCCTGGCCAGCGGTGATCACATCGCCGACGGAAACGAAAATTTCAAGGACATCGCCAGATTCGATGCCGTCGCCGAGTTCGGGGAGTTTGACTTCAGTCATGGGTAAGGTATGTCAGGGGTGTGATTGGAGAAGTTTGAGACGCTTGGTCCTGGCGGTCGAGGCCGTTCCGGTGAGGGAACAGATGCCATCAGACCGCATCACAAAAGGGACGCTTGCGAGTGTCCGGCCAGAGTTACGCGAAATAGGGATCGACTTTATCTGGATCGTAATCCAGGTCTTTGATCGCTTGTGCCACGTCGGCTGCTTCGAATGTTCCGGCCTTTGCCAGGCGACCCAGAGCAGCGATGGTGATCGATTCACCGTCGACCTCGAAGTGGCGTCGCAGGGCTTCGCGGGTTTCGCTGCGGCCCATGCCGTCGGTGCCCAAGACGTAGTAATCGCCCGGGATCCAAGGTGTGAGTTGTTCGCCAAGAGCACGCACGTAGTCGCTGGCCGAGATGAACGGGCCTTCAACGCCTTCGAGCACTTCTTCCAGGTAGCTCTTGCGCGGCGTTTCAGTAGGATGCAATCGGTTCCAACGTTCGGTCGCATGAGCGTCACGACGAAGCAGCGTGTAGCTGGTCACGGACCAAACATCGCTGGCGATGTTGTACTTCTCAGCCAAGATTTCTTGGGCTTTCAAAGCACAGTTCAAGATCGCACCGCTGCCGAACAATTGAACACGTGCCTTGGCACCGTCCACTTCACGGCTCTTGAACTTGTACATTCCCTTGATGATGCCTTCTTCGCATCCTTCAGGAATCTCGGGTTGCACGTAAGGATCGTTTTCGGCCGTGATATAGTACAGGCACTCTTCGCCCTCTTCGTACATCCGCTTCAAGCCTTCGTGAACGATCACGGTGACTTCGTAGGCAAACGCAGGGTCGTACGCACGGACGGTGGGGAACGCAATCGCGTTGAGCAGGCTGTGCCCGTCTTGGTGTTGCAGTCCTTCGCCGTTGAGCGTCGTTCGACCGGCGGTACCACCGACCAGGAACCCCTTGGCTCGCATGTCCGCGGCGGCCCAGATCGAATCGCCGATCCGTTGGAAACCGAACATGCTGTAGTAGATGTAGAACGGAATCATGTTCACGCCGTGGCAACTGTATGCGGTGCCGGCGGCGTTGAAGCTGGACATCGAACCGCATTCGGTGATGCCTTCTTCGCGGATCTGACCGTCTTGAGCTTCTTTGTAATAAGCGACTTGGTCGGAGTCCGTTGGCTCGTAGAGTTGGCCTGCGTGAGCGTAGATGCCGAACTGTTTGAACATGCCTTCCATGCCAAACGTTCGTGACTCATCCGGCACGATGGGGACCACGTATTTGCCGATGGCTTTGTCGCGGCACATGGCCACCAACATTTGGACGGCGGCAAACGTCGTGCTGACCTCTTTGTTGTCCGTTCGCTTGGAGACAAACTTTTGGAACACCTCCAAGCCAGGGATTTCCATTTTGGGATGTTCGGTCGGACGGCTTGGCACTGGGCCACCGAGAGCTTCCCGGCGTTCCTGGAGATACTTCATCTCTTGGCTGTTGGCCGGTGGCTTGTAGAACGGCGCGTCGCCGACCTTTTCGTCGCTGATTGGAATACCGAATCGAGTTCGGAATTCCAGCAGTTCGGCTTCGTTCATCTTCTTTTGGTTGTGGGCCACGTTGCGGCCTTCGCCGGCTTCGCCGAGTCCGTAACCCTTGACGGTTTTGGCCAAGATCACGGTGGGTTTGCCGTTGTTCAGCGTGGTTGCCTTCTTGTAGGCCGCATAAACCTTTTCGGGGTCGTGGCCACCGCGACGAATCTTCTCGAGTTTCTCGTCGGACAGGTGTTTGACCAACTCGAGCAGTTCAGGATATTTGCCGAAGAAGTGCTCGCGAATGTAGCTGCCTGGCATCGAGGTGTACTTCTGGTACTGACCGTCGACGACTTCGTTCATGCGTTTGGCCAACAAGCCAGTCGTGTCACGAGCGAGCAGTTCGTCCCATTCGCCACCCCAGACGACTTTGATGACGTTCCATCCGGCACCGTGGAAGATCGATTCCAGTTCTTGAATGATCTTGCTGTTACCGCGAACAGGTCCGTCGAGTCGTTGCAGGTTGCAGTTGATGACGAAGATCAGGTTGTCCAGCTTCTCACGCGAAGCCAACCCAATTGCACCGAGGGTTTCGGGTTCGTCGCATTCGCCGTCACCGAGGAACGCCCAAACTTTTTGGCCCTTGGTGTTCTTGATACCGCGATCGTTGAGGTATTCGTTGAAACGAGCTTGGTAGATCGCCATGATTGGGCCGAGACCCATCGAGACGGTGGGGTATTCCCAGAAGCCGGGCATCAGCCATGGGTGAGGGTAGCTCGACAGTCCGCCACCGGGAGCAAGTTCGCGACGGAAGTTGTCGAGGTTTTCGTCGGACAAACGGCCTTCGAGGTAGGCACGTGAGTACATGCCGGGTGAGGCGTGACCTTGGAAGTAGATCGAGTCGCCAGAGTAACCGTCTTCGCCACGGCCTTGGAAGAAGTGATTGAAGGCGACTTCGTAGAGAGTCGCGGAGCTTGCGAAGGTGCTGATGTGCCCGCCGACGCCGCCGGGCCGTTTGTTGGCTCGGACGACCATCGCCATCGCGTTCCAACGGATGATCGATTTGATGCGGCGTTCGAGTTCTCGGTTGCCCGGGTAAGCGGGCTGTTCGTGTGGTGGGATCGTGTTGACGTAAGGTGTCGAGGTGTCCGAGGAAAGAGGCACGCCTTCTTCAGCGGCTCGGTCACGCAATTGGTCGATCAGGAATTTGACCCGTTCGGGGCCTTTGCTCTGAAGGACATATTCGAGGGATGAAATCCACTCTTGGGTTTCGGCGGCGTCGACGTCGACATCCGGCGAGTGCTGCAGTTCGCCGAGGTTTTGGGAAATTTCGGCTTGAGCGACGGATTTTGATTCGGACATAGAGAGTAGAGAACTCCGGGCTCGCGGACGTTTGGATCAGATAGGTCGAGTTTTTGAGTCAGACCACGTAGTTTAGCGGTTCTTGCCTGTTTCCAGCAAGGTTAGGGAGGGCACCTGAATTGTCCGTTTCACGTTTCCGGAACGGTTGGTCGGTTTGGTGGTGTTGAAACCATTGCAGTGCCGCCTTTGGCGGCCTGCTGATTTCATCCTGACTCGAAACGCTCGTTTTGAAGTTGCGCTTTTGCGTGAGGAATTGGTTTTCTCATAACCCGACGCGACAGCAAGACCAAGACAAATTACTACATACCACGCTGAATCTGAGGGTTTGCATAAGAACACAAATTCAAAAGACGCTAGC
>NZ_JBICHO010000407.1:0-6414 GCF_043100905.1 Rhodopirellula sp. JB055
GTGGACATCCACCGCGCTGGTCGTCGCCGCCCTCGTTTCCACCTTGTGGTTGCCAACTCAATCGGTCGAGCAAACGATTGCCGGGGATGCCAACGAAGACGCGATGATCAACATTGCCAACGCCTGAACTGCGGCACTTTCGGCTGTCCATCCATTGGCCGTTTTGACCCGAACCACGGTTCCGCCACGGCTAAAACATTCTGTGTTCCTTCGCCTCGATTCGAGGTCGTGCAGCGTTCAGATGCCGCTTTTCGACCGGTTTCCACATGGCCTCCCTCTCCCGAAACGAAGGTTGGGGAGAGGTCGCCAGACTACTTCGGTGTCGCGACGGAAAGCGGTTGCAATGCGGCGATGATGTCATCCGGTTCGGCTCTCGTCCGGTAGTCCACATCGACGAATCGCCAAACGACCACGCCGTCGTTGGACAGCACAAAGGTCGCCGGAATCGGCAGCACGTTGCCGTTGCCATTGTTGATTTTGCTCAGTTCGAGACCACGGTCTTTTGTCATGTGATCCAGCAAAACGTCTGGGACCTTCCAGGCCACACCATATTGCTCGGCGACACGCGCGTCTTGATCCGACAGGACAACGAATTCGAGTTCGTCCCGTTCGGTTTGCGACAGAGATTCGTCGGGCATCTGCGGGCTGATCGCGACCAACTCCGCTCCGAGGTTTTGAATTTCCGGCAGACGTTGCTGCATGGCTCGAAGTTGCAAGTTGCAATACGGGCACCAACTGCCGCGGTAAAACGTGACCACGACTGGCCCGCGTTCGAGCAGGCTGGCAAGCGAAACGTGTTCGCCCTGCGCGTTTGGCAATTCAAACCCAGGAGCCTCTTCACCAACGGCGGTCGCGTTGCCGCCTTGCTGAAACTCTTTCGCCTTCGCCAAGAGCTCATCGACCGACTGCATGAATTCAGGTTTCGCCTGGCGAGTCTTTTCGATCTGGGCATCGGTTTGTTGCTTGAGACTTGTCATGGCTGATCCTTGAAAAGTGGAGAATGTTTGAAAGATGGGCAAGCAACCGGTCTTCCCGCCAATCACGCCGCCAATCACGTGCCAAAATCAACCACCACTTTCACCTAACCAATTCACCCTTCCTGCAGACGGTTCGATCGAACCGAGGCCGGGCCGATCGCCAACCAACCAAACCAGCCACCCCGAAACGTCAGCGAGGAACCAACACAGTCCATTCCTGACCAACCGGCTTGTCGAGTTCGTCGCCAACGACGGATGAACGCATGTAGGATGGCACTCCTGCCCGTCGGCGTGGTGGATGTCGGCCAAGAGTGGCCAACCTACAGCAAAACCGAAACCCCGTACCGAGTCGGCTTCGCATTGCAACCCGCGGTGAATGTGAGAGCCTCGAACAATCAGTGGCCCAGCCGTCGCGTCGATGCGACGTCAAATTATTGTCGCCTTTTTGGTGCCGCGGAAGGTGAAGCGAATCGTCACCGCCATCGCCGCGATGGCGTAGCACACCGTCATCAGTTGGACAGGCTTTTTGGCGTCTGACGGTCCCCATTCATTGACAATGATGCCACAGCCTTTGACTCGATTTTGATTCCCACGTCACTCGACTTGGGAGAATTCGAAATTGCGGAGGGCACGATTAGTGGAACCCGCCCAAGCGGCCAAGCCAACCCGTTTTTCTATTCAGCGACATTCAGCATCGATGCGCTTACCGTGTCAGCCGTGCCAGAGCCATCAACGATGGCATTCCTGGCTTGCGTGGCTGGGGGAGCAGTCGTGCGAGTGAGCCACCGTACAAAAAGGACACTGGAACGGACCAAACGCTGAACGATTGGCGTGCTTTTGGGGAAATGAACTTCACAAGCCAAATCTTGTTCCTCTACCCCTGACTACGGCCGATCCAAAAGTGCGTAGTCCTTTGCTTGGGTGTCGAGATCAAAATGGAGCCCCACTGATGTTCGCTCAGACTGTACGTCCGTCAGGGTCAAAACATGATTCCCGTTTGATCGCTCAGCCACAATCCGTGCTCGGTCGAGATCACCAGGGATCGCATAAAAACTGAATCGTCCCTCGCAATTAGTCAGCTCTGGAGCGGAACGGGCGAAAAGTTGATCCAACTGAGTCTTGCGTGAATGGATTGTAACAAACGCTTCCTCGAGCGGTCTCCCGTCCACTCGAACGCGACCGGTGACCTTGATTGCCTTGTCCAGCCTCAACGTGATCAGCTCGTCGAGATCGGTCGTTGAAGTGATTGTTTGATAAGCCGAAGCAAACCGCTGGCACCGATCGTTGAGCTCCCGATCGAACACCTCGCGTTTGATCGGATCCAGCGGGGCATCGTCGCACAGCTTCATCGCTTCTTCGCTTGTGAGTTCGACACAATGAGCTTCGAGCGCAGCCAACGACCAGTCCACATGTTCAAGCGTCAATTGGCAGCGCCCGCTCGAATCCGTTGTTTGTGACAGTGCCAGTTCCATCGGAACAGGATATTCCTTCCCTTTCTGTTGGACGGTTTCGAGATAACGAGCCGCCACGGTTACACCCTCGACCGGTTTGCCCTGTTCGTCGACGACCCGAATCGAGATCCGTTGGCGATCCGCCGCGAACACGCAGATGGAAGTTGCAAACCAAAAAACGAACGAGGCGACACAGGTGTTTTTGGCGATCATAAATAGGCCTTCGAAAGTGATCCAAGAAACATGTCAACGTCCGTCTCACATAGGCTTGTCGTCCAAGAGCTCCACCAAAGTGTTTTTCATTTGCTGGCGTCCTGTGGTCCTTCACTTCACGACGATTTCCAATGTCTTCCCATTCTTTTCAATCGTACGTCAGTCGGTCGGGGCCGATCAAGCAGCGCGCTGCCGTTTCCACCACCGAATCGACGCGAGCAGCCTCATTCCTAGCACAAAGGCAGCCGGAATGGATCGCTGGACACGCTCGGTCGTGCTCAGCACTGGAGGCAGATTTCGACTCGCAGCACCTTTGGCATCCCCCCAAGTCATGCCAAGCGACACGACGCAGAACATCGTGATGATGGCAAACACGCACATTAGAAGTGCGACGCGGATCGCTTCGGGCCACGGCATCGACGGCCGAACCGGCTTCGCTTCGCGCGGCGGATCGTCATGTGGCTTCGGTGGCTCGTATGGATTGTCGATTGAGCTCTCCCCAAAACGTTTGAGGCGTGATTCCGGGTTTCGGCAGGGCTACTGTTTTTCCGTCACGGTCGCGTGTGGCGGAAGCAACCTCAGCAACGCAATGCGGGCGTTGAGTGTGTCAGCACGTGCGGCCAATAAAACTTGCCTCTCGCAAGTCCCTTGCGCGAAACTGGCGACGCGGTATTGCTCCATGCGAAGTCGATTCTTGATAATCTTTCTAAGCGTCGCGATTCGTTTCGATTTGGTCGCGGAACTTTCTAGCCGTGCGTTCAGCAGGTCGTGTTCGGCACTCAACACGTCATCCAGCGACGCTTCGCCGTTTTCGTAGCTGGCCGTGAGTTGTTCGAACCGCTCTTGCAGAAGTTCGTCCCTTTCGGATTCAAGTTCGCGTATTCGATCCTCAACCGTTTTCGCTGGTGCTGGCTTGACGGTGTCGTCAGCAACCAAAGCGGATGCGAAGGAGGTCGCGCAGAACCCGAGCAAAGCTGCAAACAGAAATTTTCGCGATGTCATTTGGCGTTCCATTGGGCTGGACCAATCAGTGAGAGAATCGGCGGGGATCACTGGATGGCGACGAAGATCGTTCAATTTTCGAAACAGGGATGTTCCTGTGCAGGACGGGGCTGATCTCGAGGGCCTGGTTTACGAGGAGCGTCATCGGACGGGAACACTGGCGTGTCAGGCAGGTGTCGTACGCGGCGATCAAAAACGCTCGCGATTGCGATACGAAACAGCAGGAGCATGACGCCAATCATTGGAATCGCAATCCAGTTAAAACTTAGAATGTAGTTGAACCGGATGAGCGAGATCGAGATCGCGACGTATGCTGTCAGCCACAGGAGCGTTGAAATGCGAAACCGCCTGGCGTCTCGCATCGCCCGGCGAAGGATGCGTCGGTCAAACATATCCTGAAACCCCTCGACAGTGTCCCAAAACGCAAAGGCCAGCGACAAAACGAGCAAGCCAGCGATCGTGGCGGCAGCGAGCGTTAGGGCGTATGCGTTCCAGATGAGTTGATCCAGTGTGCAGTCTGTGTCTCGTTTCAGGTGCCTTGAGTCGGTTGTCGGTGCGAATCACCCAGCGGCGAGTAGAGATCGTCTCTTTTTAATCCACGCGGGCCTGGCGTCCATGCGCGATCGAGGGCCGCGCTATCGCGAATCACTTGCAAAGAACCTTGAGCTTCATCCTACCAAGACAAACGCTCTGCAGGTGAAGCCCCACTCAGCGTCAGAGCTCGTGCAGTTTTCTGGTGCTAGGTTTCGCGGGTTTCTGCCTTTGAGAAACTCTCCCAAAACAATGTTTTGTGGGAAATCGAGCGACGCCGTTCGGACGTACGCAAGGGAAGGCCCCAACCCGTTCGTGTTTGCGGCTAGCGGTTCCACGCTTTCATCATTCGCTGGAACACCAAGCCGATCGCGATCAATGCCAGTCCAACGCTCCAGATTTCTGGCTGCACCCAGAACGCTAAACCGAGGCAAGAGGCCAAACCAAACCAAGGCACAATGGGCGAGAACAAACGTTCTTCCGATGTCAGCCGTGTTGCCGCGAGGTTGGTGAAGGCGTAATAAACCAGCACGGTGAAAGCGCTGAATGACCAAGTTGTGCGAACGTCCCCCATCAACGCGATGGCTGACACGCCCATCCCCACCGCCTCGACCGCGACATAGGGAGTCGCACTCTTGGCGGACACCGCAGACAGGTTGCCCGGCAAGTCTCCTCGACGCCCCATCGCGAAAACGACTCGAGAGAGTCCGAGGATCAGATTGAGAAGGACACCCAACATCGCCGTCACGGCCCCCACGGCAACCAGTTTGGCCACCAAGGGAGAATTCAATTGGTTGGCAACGAGTTGCAGTGGAGCCGTTGGTGGAGCGTTGGTTCCGCTCAAAATCTCTGTGCCGACGGCGGCGACCGCCACGCCGCCGACCACCGCGTACAGCATCGACGAGACCAGCAGCGTGGCCATGATGGCTCGCGGAATTGTTCGTCTTGGGGCGTGGACTTCTTCGCCAAGCGTCGCGATCCGGCCGTAGCCCGTGTAGGCAACGAACATCAACGCGCAGGCCTCGAGAAACTGCCGAGCAGCGGTGGGAGCATTACCCGACTCAAACAGTGGGGTCCAGTTCGCAGAACCTTCCCGCCAAGCCACCGGCAAACCAACGATCACAAAACTGGCCAACGCAAGCAGCGTCGTGCTGACGATCGCGATGTTGGCCCCATTGGATCGTCGGATCCCGCCGAGCAACAGCAGCGTGGTCACCAGCACGGCACCGATCGCCAGCGGCACCGTCCAGCCCGGCTGGTCAACTTGGAAGAGTTGCAGGGTGTACCCAGCAAACCCGAGGGCAGCGGTGGCGGCCGAAGCGGACTTGGCACACAAGAACATCCAGCCGGCCGTGAACCCCATCGAAGGTGTCAGCCAGCGGTAACCGTATTCGTAGGTGCCGCCGCTGACAGGATGCACGGCTGCCAATTGAGCGCTGCTCAGCCCGTTGAAGGTGGCCACGAGCGCCGCCACCAGGATCGCGAAGATGACGGAAGGCCCGGTGATCCCAGCAGCGATTCCAATGCTGACAAAGACGCCGGTGCCAACGATCGATCCGAGTCCCATCATCATGGCGCCGAACAAGCCGACGTCACGACGCAAGGACGTCGGCTCTGGGCGGCTGCTCGGCTGCGAATCGGTGGTCATGAAGAAAAGTCGGAATCGAAGGAAGATGGTGCAAGCCGAGAGTGTATCGACCGGGGCCGCGAAGCGTGGGCGAACAACTGTCGTCGCTCCGCGACTTGGGGGACTTTGTGTCGCGAGGCCGACCTTGGGTTGAAAACCCAAGGCTTTCGGGTTTCGTCGCTCCGCGTCTGGTTGTGGGTCCGGATGATTGAACAACCGCGGAGAGGTGACAGTTGCCAGCCTCGGGTTTTCAACCCGAGGTCTTGGGCGTCAGCACGACGCTCGGCAAGCCGCGGAGCGGCGACATTTGGCGAGCGATGAGCCGGCGACCGGATTGGAAAAATGAAATTGAAAATTGCAAATTGAAAAGTTGGGCCGGCTGACGCGTTGGCGGGGCATGGCCCCGATGGGAACGGCCTCATGCATGCCGCGCGAGCCTCGCTGAGGCTTTTTGAAGTTGCGCTTTTGCGTGCGGCATTGTTTTTTTCATAACCCGACGCGTCAGCGAGGCGAGGTCAACATCGTTTTTTCCTCGCTGACGCTTCGGGTTTTGAGAAAAGCGCAACTTCAAAACGCGTCAGCAAGGCCCGCGTGGCATAACGCCGGCCCCGTC
>NZ_JBICHO010000408.1:0-3274 GCF_043100905.1 Rhodopirellula sp. JB055
GACGGGCGGGCTCGGATGCGAAAGACGAACATCGGTTTCGTGTTTCAAACCTTCAATTTGATTCCGTACCTGTCGGCTCAAGAGAATGTGCAGATCCCGTTGTACTTGTCCGGAACTGAGGAATCGGATCAACGCGATCGGGCAGCCGAGTTGTTGGAACGCGTTGGCTTGGGTGACCGTTTGGATCACAAGCCTAACGAACTGAGCGTTGGTCAACAGCAACGAGTCGCGTTGGCACGGATGCTGGCCAATGATCCCGCCGTGATCTTGGCCGATGAGCCCACCGGGAATTTGGATCCCGAGACCAGCGATCAAGTGATTGGCTACTTTGAAGAGTTCAATCGGGAAGGACGCACGATCGTGATGGTGACGCACAACCCAGAGGCGGCCGAACGAGCCAAACGGGTTTTGAAATTGCGGAACGGCAAGATCGTCGACGACCGAGCGGCACTGCACTCCGTCGAGGCGGCCTAAGCAGGTCGGCATGAATGATCGGGTAGAAACCTCACGTGCGCGAGTCTCTCTGAGACTCGCAAATGACAGCGTCTCGGAGAGTCGCCGCTACGTGACCAAGCCCAATGCCCCCGCTCACGTGCTTAGTGGTCTAACAAAGACGACGATCGGCTGCGGCAACGAGTCGTTTCGCGTCGTCTACCGAAACCACTCGCGACCACGGTCACGACGTTCAACCCCGTTTCCGTGATTGGACTTCGCATTCGAATACGTCGCTTGATGCGTGCGTATCAGCCCAGCTACACTGCTGCAAGAAACGCAACCTCGTGATCGGAAATCCTCACCGCCCGATCGATCTTCAAAAGGCCCTGGAACATGAGCACGACGACCGACTCACCTTTGCAAGGCGACCTGTCGAACGTTCCTTTGGCAGAGATCGGCGAGGAGATCAACACGATCTTTCGGGCGTTTGCGGACAGCACTCGATTGCGAATCTTGCATTTGCTGGCGGTCGACGAGATCTGCGTGGGCGACCTCGTGAAGATTTTGCAACTGCCTCAACCGACCGTTTCTCGACACCTCGCCTACCTGCGCAAAGCCTGCTTGGTCGACGTGCGCAAGGTCGGGCTGTGGTCGCACTATTCGCTCGCGCCAGCTCACTCGTGCTTCCAACAAAAGTTATACGATTGCCTGAACAGTTGTTTCATTGACGTTCCAGAATTGAAGAACGATGCACGCCGCGCGAAACAACTGAAAGAAAGCGGTGGTTGCTGCGATGAAGCGACTGATTGATTCGGCAAATCGCTATCAACCATCAGCCTCTTTGCGGGAAGCCCTCACTCAGCGCCGCCTCCCAACATTTTCTTTCACAGCAAAGGGAAGGCTAAGCGACCAAACACCTCAGCAGCGCCGTTTTCACGGCCGGTATCGCGAGGTTGAAAATCACGCGTGACGGGTTTGATCAAGAGTGATTTAAGATCGAACTCAACCGCTGCATGACCACCACTCAACTGAGAGAGGGGCGCAGCGGAATGTTCCATTTCCGCCTCCGACCAACCGCTCGAAACCCTTCGAACGAGACGAATTCAATCGTCCTTCAGGGGACAACTCCGCCGATCTTCGATGTGAGTGAACGCTGATCCATGGCGGATGCGTTTGAAGAGAGGGTTCATTGTTCCAGTCAATCCCGTTTCCTGTTTTCGTGTGTCGCCGAGGCTGCTCACAAATGAGATGGATTGGCCTTTTGATGGTGGTGACTTTCATCGGCGGTTGCCGTCCATCGGACCCCACGCAGCCCAGAGCTGACCAGGCCCCGGCGGAAGAAACGGTGGCGGTGCAAGCGGATCGCGAATTGGCGGAGCGTTTGAGCGCTGCGAACGAAGCGTACCAATGTGGGCAGTGCGATCGTGCAGCCGAACTTTTGACGCCTTTGATGATCGAGAACCCTGACCACCAAGAACTCATGATGTTGGTGGCTCGCGTAGAAGCCAAACGCGGCAAAGTGGCGAAAGCGTTGGCGATCGCAGAAGGAATCGCTGAAGGGGATTCTAAACTTCGTTCCCCCGCGATCGCGTTTTGCGTGGACGCGGCCTCCAAGCTGGACGATCCGGGCCGCCATGAACGCGCTTTGCGGCGATGGTTGGAAGCCAACCCAAATTTGGCGGAACCATCCCGCCGATTGTGGTGGCTCTTCATGAAACAAGGGCGAACCTTCGAGGCTGCCCAAGTGGCGGATCGGTTAGTCTTCTTAGGCCAAGCCAATCTGCCGCAACTCCGCTCACTCGTTTTTCGCGGCCAAACGATCTCCAGACCTCAGCATGCCGGAGGCACTGACTCGAAGGCTTCCGGGAAAGAACGATTTCAACCGGGACAAGGCCGCGCCAGACATGACTTTTCGATCGGTGATTACCAGAAAGCTCGCGCTGAACTGGAAGCCGCCCTCGCCCCGGACTCCCCCACCCGCCCCATCAACACTGCCTCCGCGAGAGCTTTGCTGGGCCGGGTCCTGGCGGAACTGCAAGACGACGCTGCGTTTTTGGAATGGTATTCTTCACGTGATTCTTCGTTGGAAGTCTACGATGACTACTGGTTCGCAATCGGAAGTTACCACTTCGATCACGGCCAATACGAATCCGCCATCCATGCTCTCTTGCAAGCTCTCAGTCGAAACTCGGCGGACTTGATCACCTACCAACGAATTCAACAATCGCTCAAGGCACTCCAACGCGATGAGCTCAGCGATGCGTTCGAAGCCAAAGCAGCGATCATTCACGAGTCGCGTGAGCTCACGAAGCAATTGGAAGGGTCACCTGACAGAGAGTTGCTGAGGGAGATTGGCAACCACCTGCTGAGTGTCGGACGGCCCCTCGAATCGTTGCGTTGGACGGAACTGAGTTTGCCAGTAACGGCAACGCCCCAATTGACGCAAATCAACCAACAACGTCGACGACTCCAAAGCGTTCCTGAATTGCGGCAAATGATGTTGGAGGACGCGATGGTTGGACTTTCGCCATCTCAATTCAAGCTGCAACCCATTGTTTCAAAGGGACTCCAACCCGAGCAGAATTTCAACTGGTCCGTCGAACCGAAAGAGCAACTGAGCGTGCGTGTGGACGACGTGGCATCTCAACGAGGGCTGAAATTCCAGTGGCGTCAAGCCACCGAAACGGACCTCTCATCGATCGCGCTGTATGAATCGCTCGGCGGTGGCGTTGGTGTGATCGATTTTGATGCTGATGGACGTCCCGATCTCTATTTCGCTCAAGGCGCCGGTGACCCGCCGGAGTTGCATGGTGTCCAGTCCAATCAACTTTTTCGCAAT
>NZ_JBICHO010000409.1:0-17755 GCF_043100905.1 Rhodopirellula sp. JB055
TGGAAGCCGTAGAACTTGTCGAATCCCGAAAGCGTCGGCCATCGTGTCAGCGGACCGCTGGGACTGATCTCCCAAACGGCCACCTCGTGACACTTGCCGAAATGGGCTGTGCTGTAACCGTTGAGTCTCAGAATCTCAGGCAATTTAGCGCAACTTTCCGGCAGCTTGCCAGTTTGGCCTGGGAAGGAGGTTGCGATCTCCGTGATCGATCCCATGTTCACGCTGTGGTGATTCCGACCGGTCAACAAAGCTTGACGTGTGGGAGAGCACAACGCGGTCGAATGAAAATGGTTGTACCGCAAACCGTTTTTCGCGAGTCGATCGAAAGTGGGCGTTGGGGTGACGCCGCCGAACGCGCTGGTGCCACCAAAACCAAGGTCATCAATCATGATGATGACTACATTGGGAGCATTCTTGGGGGCTTCGACTTTGAACACTGGCGGCGCGGTGGCATCGCGGGCGTCCAACGTTTTGATGGGTGGTTGCCAAGGTGCCGCCATCGGCAGCACACGTCGATTGACTGGCACTTCTCGGTCTGTCTCTTGTGCCTCGGCCGCGAATGCGTGAAGCACGGCAACCGTTGGTAAGATGCATCGGAGCACATTTCGAACGAAACATGACCTTATCTGAAGGAACTTCATGGCGAGCAATCCATCAAATTATGAAGCGGCAATCGTCAAATGCGGACGACCGTAGTTGGGGGAACGTAGTCATATCAGCCCCGTGGCCGTCGCACAACTCATCGCGGTCCTCGCGAATCCACGGTGGTTTGATCGTGCGTTGAGATTCTCACGAGACAGGCGAACGTCTGTTCGCTTGCTGGAGCCTTCGCACTGGACGTGATTTTGATGCTGACTACTGCCACCCTGATTGCAGAGTGGAAAACCAGGTTTAGGTTGGCAGGGTGATTTGAATGACGGTGCCACCATCCGGATGGTTTTTGGCTTCGATGCCGCCGCAGTGAGCTTTGATGATGCGCCGGCAGACCGACAAGCCCAAACCCGCGCCCCTTTGCTTGGTGGTGAAGAATGGTTCAAACATGCGTCGCTGAACTTCTTCTGAGAGGCCACTGCCGTGGTCGCGGAAACGCAAGAGCATCGGAGACGCTTCGTTTGACGTCCACTCAGGTGGCAGCATTTCGACGGGCGGTGAGCAATCGCATTGAAACTCGATTCGCCCCCCGGGCGGACTGGCCTGAATCGCGTTGTCCAGCACACGCCGGAACACTTCGCCGATGCGATTGGCGTCCAAATTTGGCCGGCAAGGCTGGGGATCGGACGAATTGGAATGCGGTTCTTGTGAGGGATGATCGAGAACATCGATCTGAAGGGTCACCGGGGGCAATTTGCCGGGAGTTTCCATCATCAACTCGTCAAATTGGGCTTGGCAAAGTTCGGCGAGGTTCACCGGTGAGCGTTTTAAAACGATCGGCGCGGCATAATGCTTGACCTCTTCATGGTTTCGATGCAGATCATTCAACGCCGTTTTGATTTGGTCGGTCAGTTCCAACAGTTCGCCTCGGTGCGTGAGATCCAACCGCAGCAGATCCAGGCATGATTGAGCTCTTTGAAGAGCATTGCTGGACTCGTGGGCCAACCCGTTTGCCATCTGCAGCACGGCCGCGAGTCGTTCTCCCTCAATCAAGTGACCCACTGCTGGTGGACCGTCTGTGGACTCTTCCGAACCATTCGGGTCACGACAAACATCGATCAGGTTGATCCACCGAGTTTCGCCCCAATCCGATGAGAGTGGATACCTGGTCGAATGAACCAAGAAACTGGATCCATCTCGACGCCGCCCGCGCTGCAGGGACGGTTGACTGAGTTGTGAATCGCTCGGTTGTGCCAGACGGCACGATGTGTGTGACGCATCGTCACTGGCGACGTTTGATTCCAAGATCAAATTCAGGGGTTGGCTGACCAATTCTTTTTCTGGGTATCCAAACCACTGTTCCGCCACGTGATTGATCGCTTCGATGATTTCGCGAGTATTTGACAGCACGATGGCTATCGATGATGCCTCCATCATCACTCTGGCCAAGCGGTTGTGCCGCAAAGGGTCGATATTCACAGGCATTTTCTCTTCCCGCCCAAAAGTTGACTATCTGCCGAAGCGGAAACAATGCAGACGGAGTGCCATCGAAGCATGGACCGACGGTACATTCTTCCTCGATTTTAGGCACGGAGTTCGCACAGTAGGACCGCGGAGCGTCGTGAAGTCCCGACCCGATTCAATGTGCAGACACGGTTACATCTTATGCAGGCAATTCCTTTGGTTGATGCGAAATCGAACCCCTCAAATTCCATGGCGAGTTGCTCGGTCCCGGATCCGTCGAGGGAACAGTCCGATCGACTCAATTCTGAAATGCGACGAGTCGGACACGGCGAGTTGCGTGGCGTTCGCGTTGATGTGAACGAGCACGGGATTGTGTTGCAGGGGCGAGTTTCGTCCTACTATCTCAAGCAACTTGCTCAGGAAACGATTCGCCCCTTGTCACGAAGCCTGCGGATTTGCAATCAGATCAATGTGGCAAGACAGGATGACAGGGGCAATCCGCAGCGGCCAGGATGTCATCGAGTGCCCAAGCATTCCGTCTCGTGCGATGCCGAATGACGGAGGTTTTTGCAAACGAATGACACTCAAGGCAATCCGTGCAAGTAGTCTCAAGAGATGTGACTGTCGATCTTGCTCATCAGCAGATCCATGTCCAGTGGTTTGAAGCAAACCTCATCCAGTCCACGCTGGCGTAGACCGTCCAGGATATCGTTGGCTTCTTCCCGATGACCGGTGATGAGAATCGTGCGGATGTTTGGGTTGACGTCCATGACCTTTTGCAACACTTCGCATCCGTCAGTCAATCCGTTACACAGACTGAGATCGATCACCGCGATTTGGTAGTTTGTGTTCAACGCTTTTTGGACGCCATCTTCTTTGTTGTGCGCCAATCGAACTCGGTAAGATCGCTCCCGAAGAATGTGCCAGATCGTTTGACAAAATTCGGGGTCGTCATCGACGACCAGCACGATGGGTGAGTTCGAAATTTGCTCCACCAGAGGAAGCAGTTCTTTCAAGTCCACGGGTTTTCGCAACACCCGCTGAATGCCGCTGTCCCGGGCTCGCAAGGCACCGTCACCGTGGGCATGGGCAGTCACCATGATCGCGACAATTTCTGGGCGAGCCCGGACCATTTGTTCGTGCAAGGTGGCTCCATCCATGCCCGGCATCGAATAATCGAGTACTGCCACATCGTAGGATTGGGACTTGACCAATTGCAAAGCGGACGGTCCGTCGTTCGCGATGTCGGTGTCATAGCCCAGGTCATCAAGGATATCCTTGATGTTGCAGCAGATGTCCACATCATCATCAACGATTAGAACCCGTGTTGTGGTCACTGAGACTGCTCTGCAAGTGGGATGGAGATGTTGAACTTCGTTCCTCGGTCTGGTTCCGAATTCAATTCCATCGTGCAGCGGTTCTTGTCAAGGATTGCGGTTGTGATCGCCATCCCCAGTCCCATGCCGCGAGCCTTGGTAGAAAAGAATGGTTCAGCGATCCGTCGAGCTACGTCTGGTGTCATACCGATGCCGTTGTCTTCCACCGTGACCAGGACTCGCGAATCCACCAGGCGGGCTGATAGACGCAGTTCACCGCCTTCTGGCATCGCGTCGTGGGCATTGCGAATCAAGTTTTTGAAGACGATTGGCAACTGCTTTTCATCGGCCCAGACGTCCGGCAAGTCAGCCGGGTAGTCTTCGGTGACGTGGATGTTTCGTGGCAATTTGCAATCGCGGAGGATTCTCGGCAGCCATTCGGCGACGTTCAGAGCCGTTGATTGCGGGTCTGGCAGGCGAGCCAGGTCGGAGAGCGCGGTGACTGCGTTGTCGATCACTGATACTTGCCGGTCAATCCGATGCAGGTGCTCTTCGGTCTTGGCGGGCGAAGGTGATTTGGCGTTGAGCAAGTAGTAGGCGGAGGTTTTGATCGCGTTGAGCGGATTGCGAATCTCGTGCGCGATTCCGCCTGAAATCCGTCCGAGGGTCGCGAATTTCTCTTTCTCTACCAACTCGGATTGCGCCCGTTGCAGCTCTGCGGCTTGCTCTTGGACGCGTTGATCCAGTGTGGCGTTGAGTTGTTTGAGTTCGGCCTCGGCAGCTTTCAGGTCGCTGATATCACGCAATATTCCGGTGAACAGTTTTCGCTCTTTGGTTTCGACTTCGCTGACGGCTAGGTGCAGCGGGAGTTGGCTGCCGTCTTTTCGCTGCCCGATGACTTCCCGGCCGATGCCGATGATGTGCCGTTCGCCAGTTTGTTGATAACGATGCAGGTAGCCATCATGTTGTTCGTGATAGGGCGATGGCATCAGCATCTTCACGTTTTGCCCGAGCATTTCGTCGGATCGATATCCAAACATTTGCTCTGTGGCGAGATTGACCGATTCGATCGTGCCACTTTGATCGATGATGATGATCGCGTCGACTGCGGTCCGCAAAATTGCGGCCAGCACTGCTCGTTGTTCCACGTCATGCATCGATGGATTCTCGCGAACCAGTGCATTCGTCACCGATCGCCAACTCCTGTTTCTCGAGGCGAATGAGGAATCTTGCCCCGCTCTGTGTCGGCTCAGCAACCTGGATGTCACCCCCATGCGCGTGCAGGATTCGCTGAACGATTGACATGCCCAATCCAGTTCCTTTCACTTTGGTCGTAAAAAAGGGTTCGAAAATCATCTGTTGTTGTTCGGGCGAAAGCCCCGGCCCATTGTCCTCGATATCGAGGATCACGTTGGCACTGTCATCGCATCGGCATCGCAGTGAAATGCGGACGGGATCTTGGCACGCGGCGAGCGAGTTCTCGAACAGGTTCCGAAAGACTTGTTCCAACCGCAGCACATCGACCTCAACGGGGCATCCGCAATCGCACTGCACCTCGTTCAATTCAGCATCTCGTTTGTCACGTGACTTTCCAAGATACGCCCAGACCCGTCGCCAAATCTCGGGGATCAAAGCCGGTTCTCGGTGCAGGCGAATCGGAGCCGCAAATTCGCGGACTTCTTCCAATGTGGTGCCGAGCTCATTGGTGGCTCGAGCAATGGATTCGATTTCTTCTCGCATGTCCGAATCAGGCGGCGCGTCCATTCGAAGGAGCTCGACACTAGCGTTGATTCGGTGCAGTGCGTTTCGACTTTCATGAGCGAGTCCGGCAACCGTCTGTCCGATCGCGGCAAGTCGGTGATCTCGCGCGGCTGCCTCTTGAGCGTCTACCATGTCAGTCACATCGATCCCGATCGCGAGCAAGGATTCGATCTGACCGTCATCGTTTTCCAATGCCGAATCAGACCAACGAATTTGACGCACTCGGCCGTCCTTTGTCAGGATGCCGTTGCGGAAGCCGGAGACGCGCCCTCCAGCAACCGAATCGCGAAAGACGTCACTGACTCGTTCTCGTTCCGCAGACGGAATGCAGTTCCGAAAGTAATCCTGATCAACCAACTCCTCGAGCTTCCACCCCGTGACAACAGAGAAATGTTTGTTGACGTGGACCACGCGGCCATCCAGGTCGAGCACGACGATCAATGCTTCAGTTGTCTCGAGAATTTGATTGGCGAATCGCTGCTCACGCTTCAGCTCCGCTTCCATTCGTTTGTGCTTTGCGATCCTCGCAACGCTTTGTCGGATGACATCGGGGTGCACCGGTTTGAGCAAGTAGTCCGTCACGCCTTGCTTGAAAGATGCAATTGTGCCTTCCATGTTTGCGAAGCCGGTGACGATGATGAATTCCGCGTTCGGCAAACGCTCTGACAAGCCCGCCAGATGATCTTCGACCTGCCCGTCAGGCAATTGGCGGTCGAGAATTGCCAGCTCGATGTTCGAATCGAGCGGCGCATTCAGGATCTCAGAAAAACTGCCCGCCACGCGAGTTTGATGACCGTCCAGTTCCAGAATGTCAATCATGTTTGCCCGCGAATCCGGGTCGTCTTCAACGAGCAAAATGTTCAACTCGTCGTACATTATCCGGGATCCAGTATCAAAGCAGTTCGAGTGTGGCAAACGTAACGCGATCTGTCGTCAACAGGATACTGAACATGGGGCGATGTCGGTAGCTCCCGCAAGGAGTTGTTTTGGTCGATGGAGTCATACCGAATGGAACAACTCGCGTCAGATTCCCATTTGTGAAAGCATGTCCGCAAACTGACCAGCAGTCTGTGTCAATTGAGGGTGTTTGTTCGCGGCTTTCTGGGTGGTTTGATGGAACCGTCTGGCCAAGTCAGCCGATCGAATATCGAAGCGGTCCAAGCTATTTTGGATTTCGTCGATCGCGGTCTTGAGTTGCTCCCGTTCCGAGGCATTCAATGTATCGAGTTTGCCCAGTTCGTCATGGAGTTGACGCAAGGTGGCTTCCAGTGCTTCTGGCATGGTGCTGTCTCGGAGAGAGGGCGATGTTCAAAGAGCAAGTGTGTTTTCTTCCCGCATCGATCTTTGGGGCGAAGTTCTGTTGTCCCCAAAGTTGGTGGGAAGGTGGTGCACGCATTGCCTTGTTGCAGTTTCTATTCCACTGGAAAATTGGGCGTAAACGCACCAGCCTACGCTTTGAGTGATCCCTGTCGCACGATGTTGTGCACGCCGGCACGCTAGCCTGTGCTGATGGTTGCCGAAATGATTTCAACGCTTGATTTCGCTGGTCGGGCACCATCCATCAAAGTATTTGAAATCCGAACGTCACGAGTGAATCCCGACCGTTTGCGGACTTTCAGTGCGAGGCTACGTTCACAAAGGCACCTGCCCGCCTGCTCTTGAACGTTTGCTTCCGGCGGACGACGATGGAAAGAAGGATTCGTTCGGGTTCGACCGAACCAACCGCAGAATTCGCTGACGTTGGCGATCGTCTGACACTGCGTGCTCTGCTCTGAACTCGGAAAGATCAGGCTCGAAAAACGGTTTTGCGATCATGCCCGCCTCGCCCCAAATTCCTCAAGGAAACATGATGACGGAATCGCCCATCAAGCTGTTGCTGGTTGACGATGAAGAAGATTCCCGTCGATCGTCGGCGAAATGGATGTCACGAAAGGGGCATGACGTGACGGATGTTTCAAGTGCCGCGGAAGCGCTGGGATTGTTGGAACGCGAATCGTTCGATGTCGGCGTGTTTGACATGAATATGCCAGGCATGTCCGGTTTGGAATTGCTGCAGCGAATTCATCAAGACAACATCGAAATCGAAGTCATCATGTTAACGGGTCAGGGCACGGTGGAAACAGCGGTGTCCGCGATGAAGTTGGGGGCTTGTGACTTTCTAAGCAAACCATGTGCGTTGGGGGATCTGGAGCACCATTGCATTCGCGCACGCGAACGTCGCCAATTGAAGAAAGAGAACAAGCAGCTCAAAGCGGTTCTCTCCCGTTCCCGGCCTGCAACGAAATTGATCGGCCAATCGAAGTCGTTGCAAGAGGTTTCACGCCTGATTGAAAAAGTCGCTCGCACGTCCAAACCCGTTTTGATTCAAGGGGAGAGCGGCACGGGAAAAGAGGTGGTCGCCAAAGCGATCCAGCAATCCAGTCAGGTGGCTGACAAGCCGTTCGTCACGGTGAACTGCGCGGCCCTGCCTGAAAACCTTGTTGAGAGCGAATTGTTTGGACACCAAAAGGGTTCGTTCACGGGCGCAACCGCAGAAAAACCAGGGTTGTTCGAAATCGCGGACGGCGGAACTTTGTTCATCGATGAGATCGGGGAGATGCCGTTGGCCCTTCAGCCCAAATTGCTGCGTGTGCTGGAGGACGGCTCATTGCGCCGGGTAGGGTGTCACCGCCAGCGAAACGTGAAGGTGCGGATCATTGCGGCGACGAATCGAGATCTGCAAACGGAAGTCAATCGTGGCAATTTTCGTGAAGATTTGTTCTATCGAATCAATGTGTTGTCGATCCCCCTGCCACCACTTCGCGATCGAGAAGGGGACATCGACCGATTGATCGACCATTTCCTGCCGCGTTCCTACCACATGGAGGACGCGGCGCGCGAAGCGATGAACCGTTACCCGTGGCCCGGCAACATTCGGCAGTTGATCAATGTGATTGATCGGGCCACGATTTTGGCCGATGAGTTTGACATCACTTTGGATGATTTGCCGATGGAAGTCGTCGATTATGGGCATTCATCGGCAACGGGTGGATCCAGTTCGAACTTGGAAAGCCAAGACGTGAGCCACGCGGTGTTCGATGCGAACGAAACACCGAGACTCAGTCAGATGTTGGGCAGTTCTCAGTACAAACTCGATGAGATCGCACGGGTTCACGTCTTGAAAGTTTTGGAGGATCAAAACGGGAACAAGGCCGGCGCGGCGCGGAAGTTGGGCATCCACCGGCGAAAACTCTATCGCTTGCTTGATCGTTTCAGTGGAAATGCGTCAGGCGAGGTCGATTGTGACGGAGAGGAATCCAACGAGGAATCCGTCTTTTAGCGAACGTTGTCTAGCAAGTGCGCGACAGAACGCTCAAACGGATTTTCGAATGCGTTGGAAGCCATTCTTGATTTCTTCCGCAACGAGCTCAAACGCAGCCCATACGTCGTCGCTGGATTCTTCGACGGCGTTCTTGAGCGGTTGATACTTCTGGCTCAACTCTTCGAGTTTCTTGTCGAGACGTTCCAACTCGGCTTTGGCTTCTTCTTTGCCGAGGTGAACTTGGAGAGCCAACTCGTCGCGTTCTTCTTTCAAGTCGCCAATCACGTTGGAAATCAATCGGCGGGCGGAAGCAGGCATGGTTTCATCCTTTGAATGGAGGGACTACGGCAAGACGAAATTGCTCGCTCACAGTGCCTGCCTTGCAAGGCAATGACCGTGCCGTTTGATAAACGGCCGGTTGCAGGCCCATCGGATCCAGAATGGCTCACTTGTTGGGCTCCCCTGTCACACTAGCGTGCTCGGGGGATCAGTCGCGGCTCGATTGCACCGGGATTGGGCAGGGGAACAACGTTTGCGTGGACCTTTCACGTTCTGATTGATTTTCCTTTTCCCGAGGACCCCCACCATGTCTTGTGAACTTACGACAAAGTACCTCGGGTTGGAATTGGTCTCGCCTGTCTTGGTCGGTGCCTGCCCTTTGAATACCCAACCTGAAACAGTCCGTCAATTGGTCGGCGCAGGTGCGGGCGCGATCGTGTTGCCATCGATGCTTCAGGAGCAAGTGGTGCATCGATTGATCAAGTCCACCGACCCCGCCAACGCAGTTCAACGCAGCGGGTATCAACCTCAGCAGGACAGGTACAACGGTGGAACGGAAGAATATCTGCGGACCATCGAGCGACTGAAAGACATCTGCACAGTGCCGGTTTTTGGCAGTTTGAATGGGTCTTCGCCAGGGCAATGGCTTGAGTACGCCAAGGAGGTTGAATCCGCGGGCGCGGACGCTCTGGAGTTCAACTTGCAACAAGCCGTGTTCGACCCGTTGGAAACGTCCAACGACGTGGAGAGTCGCATGTGTGAGTTAGTGCGTCAGGTGAGTGAATTGGTTTCCATTCCTGTGGCTGCCAAAATCAGCCAACGCTACACGAATCTTTCGTCAATGACGACTCAATTGCAAAAGGTTGGTGTGTCGGGGTTGGTGTTGTTCACGCACCTGCCACAGTGGGACATCAGCACAGACCGCAAGCACTGGACGATCCACTGGGAGTTGTCACCGATCAATACCTTGGGCGGAATTCTGGAGGGCATCGTGCGTGCTCGGGCAGGTGATGAATCGGTTTCGATTGCTGCCAGTGGCGGGATATCCACCGCAGAAGATTCGATTAAATCCATGATCGCGGGAGCCAACGCTGTCATGGTCACGTCTGCAGTTTATCGCGAAGGACCGGACGTGATTCGTGACATTGTCGATGGAATCACCCAGCACCTGGAATCGACTCAGTTTCAAACGTTGCAGGCGTTCCGGGACGCTTGCCCAACCAACCACTGGGACGACGAAAAATCAGTCCGTTTGGAATACGTCGATCCGCTAACACGAAGCGATACGTACTTCGATCCCACGCCATTGGTCTCGCAGCATTCGGGCGATTCCTACGGTCATCCCAACTAGCGAGTCTGAACCATGGTTGTCGTCGAATCAAATGCTTCCCTTCCAGCAGCGGAGCTGATCGAAGGTTTGCGTGAAAACCGACGTTTCGCGGACCAATTGTCTGAGATTGCCAATCTGCTCCACGAGCAGCAAGCGAACGACTTTCGTGTGCGAGCTTACCGTGCGGCGGCGGAAACCATCGCGGGTTTGGACTGCCCTGTCCGAGACATCTTGGAACACGAGGGGATCGATGGGCTGGTCAATCTGCCAACCATTGGGCAGTCCATCGCGGGATTGTTGGAATCGGCGGTTCGGATCGGACGGATGCCGCTGTTGGATCGACTGCGTGGTCAATCCAAAGCCGAGCATTTTTTTGCGACGCTTCCGGGACTCGGGCCTGGGTTGTCCCATCGTCTCTACGAACATCTGCACATCGAAACGCTTCCGGAATTACTTGCCGCGGCCAAGGACGGGCGATTGGAACGCGTGCCGGGAATTGGGCGCAAGCGAAAGGAAGCGATTCTGGCGAGCTTGACTCACCGAGGTGTCGCTCAACAACCTGTCTCCACGTCGTATCCGCAAGTGGATGTGCCAGTTGATGAACTGCTAGAGGTGGATCGCGAATATCGGCAAGGCGTCAAGGAAGGGAATCTGATGCGAATCAGTTCATCGGGACAAAGCTCGAGCGAACACGCTTCGATTCCTGTGATGCACACCGAACGAGAAGGTCGCCACTACACGGCAATGTTCTCGCATTCGGCTCGTGCAAAGCAACAACATGCGACCAACGATTGGGTCATCATTTTTCGTGACGATGCAAACGCACATGGGCGTTGGACGGTTATCACGGCACGGTTCGGGGAACTGAGTGGATTTCGGATCGTCTTGGGGCGGGAAGACGATTGCGTCACTTACTATCAACAACACAACGCCTATCACCAAATGACCGCCGGGCAGTCGCCTTACCCCGAACTACCGACGCAGTGGGAAGAAGACGAAGGGCGAAGAGGCGTTCACGGTTGAACGAGTCATCCGGGCAGCGAGGTTCATGCGGACAGCGAGGTTGCTCGTGTTGATTGCGCGGCAACGGCTTGCCATTGCGAGCGTTTTTCTGCCCTGCAATCAAGCATGAGTTTGGGTCTGCTGCCGCATCGCCGAGATCACCTGGTGGATGATGGCTTTTTCTTTGCTTGAGATCTTTCCGAATCCCAAGATTCCACCGGAGGCTTTGGCGACGCTGGTCATTTGCTTTTGGGTCAACAAGATCAACCGTTGTTGAGCGACGCCGGACATGCCCCGGAACAATTCGTGCATGTATCGTTTCCAGGCGTCCACGCACAAACCTGGTGGTCGCACTTGGAGCCATTGGTCGAGAAGGATTCCCGCAGTGGAGTCTTCCCGGATTCCAATTCGCTGGGCCTCGGCCATGACTGTTTCGCGTTCTTTCGAATCGACATTCTTTTCGGCCCAAGCGACCAGCACCAACGGGAACAGTCGGAGCGTGATCAAACCGTCGGCTGTCACTCCGAGTTTGCCAAGTTCTTCAATCAGTCCTGGATCTTGAATTCCGGTACTGCGGATCAATTCTTCGCGACCGAAATCGCTGGCGGCTTCGTCGTGCAGTTTTCGGACGATTTCATGTTCCAGGTTCGAAAAGTAGTGTTGGGTTTCGATGGCCCGTTTTTGGGTCGGAGCGGTTTTTGTATTTGACATAGCTTTCGAATCCAGAGAGTTGAGCAAGGCGGTGCTGAGGGTGATAGCAAAGCCGGGACCATGGGGCATTCCAATCGGAAACGGAGGTGATTTCCGCTGACAAGCGATCCAGATCGCTCAGGTGTGCACTCAGGAGCGCATCGCCGTTTGCAGGAGGCCGATTTTGCGGGGAATTTGCTTTGGCACCCCGCGTGCGTTGGTACTGAAAGCAACCCCCGAGATAGTTCGATGAAAAAGATTTTGCTCACCGTCGATGGTTCGATTGAGTCGTTGGAAGCTGCTCGTTTTCTCGCTCATTTGCCGTTCCGTGAACCGGTTGAACTGGTTGTCGTCACGGCCATCCCCGAAGAACATTCGCAGAAAACGTTTTTGGTGGATGGTTGGGGCCAGACCTGGAAGACACGGAAGCGTCACGCAGCGGATCAAGCGTTTGAGCAGGTCCGTGAGATCTTTCACGAAGCCGGTCTGCGTGAGCCTTTCCTTCATCAGCGATCAGTTCATTTGACTCAGGTTGTTCGCGAAGGAGTCCCGGGGAAAACGATTGTTGCGATCGCCAATGAGCATCAACCGGATTTGCTGGTGGTCGGATCCAAACGGCACTCCGCGGTTTCTCGCGTTTTGCTGGGCAGCACCAGCGATCATGTGGCAACACATGTTGGTTGCAGCGTGTTGGTTGTGCGGGCCAACTCAAGAACAAGTGACCATTCTCTGTTTCAGATTGCGATTGGGTACGAACCCAGCGAAGCGTCCGAGAACGCAGTGAATGAATTGGCCGATTATGGATGGGCCAGCCAAAGCGAGGTGCGGGTGTTGACCGTGACCGACAAGATGGATGCTCAAGTGCCCTCGCAAGAGCCTGCTTTGGAATGGCTCGAAAATGTCGTCGAACGATTCCGACACGTGTTCGCAAACGTCCAGTGCAAGTTGATTCACTGCGACCACATTGGCGACGGATTGGTCGACTACATCGACACGCATCCTGTCGATTTGGTGGTGGTTGGCGAAAGTCCACGCAGTGGCTTCGATCGCTTGGATTTGGGAAGCACGACGCGATTCGTGCTTCGCCATTCGATCTCGAGTGTTTGGATCGCACGCGAACGAGCGGTGCACAAACACCGCGAATTGCGAGGCACCTCCAGTCTTCAACGATGCGGCATTCCATGAACCGGTACCCACAATTGGTTTGTCCGCCACGGAAACGTCAACGTCCAAACATTTGCCCTCTCTGAATTGGTCTCAATCTCATGCGAAATTTCAACAACATACTTGTTTACGCTGGTGACGAACAAACGCGGACATGCATTTCGCGGGCGACGGACTTGGCGTTGGAAAACGAGGCCAGGTTGACGATCATGGATGTGGTCAAGCCCATTCCGCAAGCGCTTGGCATGATGACGGATGTGGCGAAGCCGGAGGAGCTTGAACAGCTGGTCGCGGCGGATCGACGGCGGCGATTGCTTGAGATTGCAGCCGACCACTCCGACACCGGGGTGACCATGGACATTGTGGTGTCCATTGGCGATCCGGCGACCGAGATCACTCGCCAGGTGCTCCGTGAAGAGCACGATTTGGTCATCAAAACGGCGGATGGCGTCGCGGCAACGCAACGGTTTTTCGGAAGCATTGCCAAGTCGCTGTTGAGATTGTGTCCATGCCCGGTGTGGTTGCTGAAGCCGGACATTCATGGCGAGTTCGATCAGGTCGTCGCCGCGATTGATGTGGAAGCGGAGAACAAGCAGCATCGCGAATTGAACCGTCAGATATTGGAACATGCGTATTCCATCGCCCAACGCGACAAAGCTCAACTGCATGTCGTCGCGGCGTGGCAGATGTGGATGGAAGACTCTGTTCGTCGGCACGCTGGTGATGACGCGGTCGATTTGGCCCGTAAAGACCACGAACGAAAGGTCCACCAAGCGGTCGACGAACTCTTGCAGACCCCGTACGCGGAAGCCGACGACGTGCATTTACATCTGCGGCACGGGACCGCTGCGGAAGTGATTCGCAGCGTCGCGGACGAAGTCGAGGCCGATTTGATCGTGATGGGAACCGTATGTCGTTCCGGCATCGCTGGCATTCTGATTGGCAACACAGCAGAAACGGTCATTCCCGACATCACCTGTTCCTTGCTGGCGCTCAAACCAGAAGGGGTTGTGTCGCCAATCGAATTGACGCAAACCAAGTTGATCGAAGAAGACGAACCGCTTCCCCTCCTTTAGTGAATGGTCATGAAAAGTTCCCTCTCAATCACGCTTGCCGTTTTCGCTTTGTTGCTGACATCGGTCTTGTCAATGCGATTGCAAGCCGACCCGCCCGGTGAAAGTGCGACAACCGATCGAGCAAGCCGGCTGACGCCCTTGATGCGATTGAAATTGGAGAAATCCAAGGGGATCCTGGAAGGGGTGACGTTGGAAGATTTCGACAAGATCGCATCCAACGCTCGGGCTCTGAAATTACTGAGCACCGAATCGGGGTGGAATGTGATCCAAACACGCGAGTACGCCGAGCAAAGTCGTGACTTTCAACGTGCAACTGATTTGATTGCCGAAGCGGCCGATGAACAGGACATCCATCGGGCGGCGATGGGGTACGTCGCGATGACAGTTCACTGCGTCGAATGTCATTCCTACATGAGGAAACATCGAAACGAATTGATTGAAGTGCCGCGTGAGTAGCGGGCTGGGCAAGCGTTCCTGATTGAAGGATCCGAGCGATGAATACCACGACAGACGTCATGCGAGAGTTGAAGGTTTTGATCGCCGGTTTGAAAAAGCGTCAGGCGTACCCGCACTCGGTTGAGAGCCCGGTTGTGGTCCATGAAACGCACCTTTCGTTTGTGTTTTTGGCAGGGAAGTTTGCTTACAAGATCAAGAAGCCGATCCGGACGGATTTTCAAGATTACAGCACTCTCGAGTTGCGGCGACACTTTTGTGAAGAAGAAGTTCGCTTGGATCGTCGGTTTGCGAACGGGCTGTACATCGGAGTCGTGCCGATCACGCTCACCGGTGAGCAACCGACAATCGACGGGGAAGGCGACTTCATCGAGTACGCCGTCAAAATGCACCGGTTTTCATCGGACGCCTTGCTCAGCGACCGAATTCGGGCGGGGAAGTTGGCCACGTCGGATGTGCTTCAGCTCGCAACAATCATCGCGGATTTTCACAAGGACGCAGTTGTACGCCGCGACGGGATTGCCGCGGAGTGGCCAACGTTTTTGCAAGAGAACATCCCGCAAACGATCGATCGGGTTCTGGAAATCGCCGACGATTGCACCGCCGCGACCTGCGAGGTCTTGCGGGAATGGACACGCGACTTCTTGGCTCAACATCATCGCTTGCTGACCGATCGTGTTGCGGGGGGCTTCATTCGCGAGTGCCATGGGGATTTGCACTCGGCCAATGTTATCCATTGGGAAGGGAAGCTGGTTCCCTTTGACGGTATCGAATTCAATGATCATTTGAGGTGGATCGATGTGCTCAGCGACGTTGCGTTCTTAGCGATGGATTTGGCGGCGCGGGATCATCTCGATCTTTCGAGGACCTTTCTCAATGCATACTTGGAACGAACGGGCGATTACGAATCGCTGGAACTGCTGAGATTGTTCCTGGTTTACCGGTCTCTTGTGCGGGCATTGGCGGCGGCGATGCGAGGTGACGCCGTCGACGCTCGTCAGCATGTCGATTTGGCGTACCGTTTTTCCCTGCGTGAGGCGCCACGATTGTGGATCACTCACGGGGTGAGCGGGAGCGGAAAGACAACGCTTAGCGAGGCGGTGGTGCAACGCCACGATGCGATTCGATTGCGCAGTGATGTCGAACGAAAACGAATGCATGGTCAGTTGGCGACCCGCGACAAGATGGCCGGAGACGTTGGTATTCCGAGCGTTGACGCTGGAAACGCGACCTGCCCCGACAAGACGATCTTGTACTCGGCGGAGGCCAACAGGCGAACTTACCAACATCTATCGCGGCTTGCTCGTCGGATCCTGATGTCCGGTCACAGTGTGATTGTTGATGCAACATTTTTACGACGTGCTGATCGACAACGTTTTTATGACTTGGCTGAACAAACTGGTGTCACCCTCTCGATCTTAGATTGTCACAGCGATCTTCAGACGTTGAGGCAGCGTGTGGCCGATCGCATGTCACATCGAAAGGATGCTTCGGACGCGGATCTCGCTGTTCTCGATCAACAACTTTCCGATCGTGAACCGCTCACGGAATCCGAGCGAACCTTGGTGGTCGAGATTCCAGATTGGGTTCAATTGGCTCAATCCTTGTGAGTCATTCTCGTCTTT
The DNA here is from genome assembly GCF_043100905.1 of Rhodopirellula sp. JB055. Taxonomy (NCBI): domain Bacteria; kingdom Pseudomonadati; phylum Planctomycetota; class Planctomycetia; order Pirellulales; family Pirellulaceae; genus Rhodopirellula; species Rhodopirellula sp. JB055. The sequence goes on from NZ_JBICHO010000409.1 coordinate 16,053, forward strand.
CTCGAAAGAGCCTGATGCAATGACTTTTCATCTCAACACTCAGTTTGGCGGGCTCCCGTTGGCTTCGCCTGTCATTGTGGGCGTTTCTCCGATTTCGATGAATGAACCCACGCGGGTGGCCATGCAACAGGCTGGTGCCGGTGCGATCGTGTTGCCGTCTTTGTTTGAAGAGCAGGTGATCGATTGGAGTTGGAATGCAGGGCGAAGGATCACGGGAAGAGAGAGGCATTTGTTGGAACACTCAGATCGGACTCAACACAATTGGGTCTGTCCCGACGCGGATTCTTACTTGGCACTGGTCAATCGAGCCAGTTCTCTGCAGACCATTCCAATCATCGCCAGTTTGAATGGTTTCACTGCCGGTGGTTGGATGGACTTCGCTGGGGAATTGCAGGAAGCGGGGGCCGCCGCGATTGAACTGAATGTGCATCATTCGCACGCCAATGAGATGGAGCGACACCAGATGCGTTTGCTGCCATCAATTGTTGCGTGAAGCGGACTGATTCCGCTTGCGGTCATCTTTGTTCATCCTGATCTCGCTCTGGTTCAGGATCACACCGCTTCCACGCTCGATTGAGGTGTCTCAAACAACATCATCAAGGCTCCGATCAGGAAGCACACTGCTCCCACCATCGTCCACGCGGTTGAAACGGTGATTGCCTGTTGATTTTCTGGACCTGGCGCGACGAACGCGTAGCAGGCCGAAATCATGAACCCGATGCAACCAAGCAGATTGATCAGAACGATCCACCACTCGAGGCTGCGTGGACGAAATGCCCAGTGTGCATGACAGGTTTCAGCGAATGCCAAGTAGCCCGACGCTAAGAACAAAATCGAACCCACCAAGTCGGGAACCCAAACCATCAAATCCTCTTGCAACCAATTGAGTGACGATGACATGGCGTTGAAGGTGTTGATGTTGAACAGCACCGTGCCGCCAAATTGCAGCGCGCAGCTCAACCATCCAATTTCGCTCGGGTACCAACCCAACCAGACACGTCGGTCTGTTGAGCGAGATTCCAGATTCGTTCTGGCGTTCGCTGCCTGGAACAATTGCAACCAGGCCGCGGTGGTGAACGGGATTGAGCCCGCAAAGTAAATCGCGTTGAGATGCCGCTGGAACAAGGTGCCTTTGACCGACCCCGGAAACAGACTCCCGCAACTGGCGAACACAAAGCAGGTCGCTCCGATAGCAAAGATCGCTCCGATCCAGGTGTTCAAACGAAACACCGAAAGCATCTCGTGAACACGTGAGAAACCCGACGGGCTCAGCCCCTTGCGATGCCGGCGGGATTCCCAAACGTGCCGTCGTCCATCAACAAAGCTCTCGCGGTACGAGACAAACGGCCAGATTCCCTTCGCGGCAGTTGGCGTTGCGACGCCGTCTGGAAGCGGGCGTGTGTTGCGGTCCCTTGGGATCGAACGATCCTTTCCACTACATGATTTCAATGTTTGAATCCGGAGGCTTCTTCTGATGTCATGGGATGTTCCGCCGGATGTTTCTTGAAGTGTTCAAGGGCTCGTTTCATGTCATCGATCAAGATCGAACTCAAATCACGACTGACGCCGTGCCGAACCAGGATGCGCTGAATCACAAGGTCCTCTCGATTCGCGGGGAGCGCGTAGGCGGGGACCTGCCATCCTCTCGTTCGCAAGCGGTCAGCAAAATCGTACAGGGTGAATCCAGGTTGGGCTCCGTCTTT
>NZ_JBICHO010000410.1:0-11206 GCF_043100905.1 Rhodopirellula sp. JB055
AAGCCCGAAGCGAAACCCAAACCGAAGCACGCCGCCAAGCCGCTGAGTCGCTTGGAGCCACTACGCCAGCAAAAGGAGTCGAAATGAACTGGTCCTTCCATCGATTGACTGTTCACGTATTGGGGCTGGCTGCGATTGCAATCGCGGTGATCTCGATCCGTTCAGTCTCCGCCGCTTCCCCGGAAGCCATCAAGAGCAAGCCAGGTGAATTGCCCCAAGTTGATTTGGCGGTTTATCCCCCTGAGATCTCGTTGACCACCGCTGGCGAATTTCAATCTTTTGTCGCTGTCATGCGTCGCGAAGATGGCGTGACTGAAGACATCACCGACAAGGTTCGTTGGTCGCTAGGCGATGACAAGCTTGTCAAGATCGACGGGCATCTGCTGCGTCCGCTGGCTGATGGTGAAACAACCTTGAATGGACGGTTCAGCGGAACCACGGTCGAAATCAAGGTCAAGGTTGCTCAGGCAGCCACGCATTCCCCTGTGAGTTTCATCAAAGACGTGATGCCAACCTTGACACGTTCGGGTTGCAACACCGGTTCGTGCCACGGAGCCGCACGCGGGAAAGATGGTTTCAATCTCAGTTTGTTTGGCTTTGATCCGAACGGTGACTACCAACGAATCACGCGTGAGATTGGTGTCCGACGAATCAACCTGGCCGTCCCTTCGGAGAGCTTGTTGCTGAAGAAGTCGATCGGGTCGGTTCCACACACGGGCGGGAAATTGTTTGGCGTGGACTCGGATTACTACGAGACCCTGCACAGTTGGTTGGAAGCAGGGGCTCCGAAGGACCCCGCCGATGCACTGCCTCCCGCAGTCACTTCCGTTTCGATTTACCCGCGGCAAGTTGTCTTGGAAGGAACAGGAGCGACCCAGCGTTTTGTGGCGGTTGCAACCTATGAAGATGGCACCACTCGTGACCTGAGTCGTTTGGCCCCTTTCTCGACCAATGATGCGTCCGTCGCTGCGATCGATCAAAACGGTTTGGCAACAGCTGGTGCGCGAGGCGAAGCCTTTGTGATGGCCCGCTTTGATACGCATACCGTTGGGTCGCAAGTCTTGACCTTGCCTGCCGATCTGAAATACACGGCGCCGGAACCTCAGCCGAGCAGCTATGTGGACGAATTGGTTGACAAGAAGCTGCAGCAATTGCGATTGGTTCCCAGCGGGCAATGCACTGACCAGGAATTCATTCGACGCGCAACGATCGATATCACCGGTTTGTTGCCCACCGAAGAAGAGCTGAACCTGTTCGTCAACGATGTGGCCCCTGATAAACGCGAGGCATTGATCGATCGATTGCTGGAGAGAAAAGAGTTCAGCGAAATTTGGGCGATGAAGTTTGCTCAGTTGCTGATGATCAAAAGCACCAACCAAGTCAGCAAAAAATCAGCCATGCTGTATGCGAGTTGGTTGACCGACCAATTCGCTCGCAATGTTCCTGTCAATGAGATGGTGCACGATCTTTTGACCAGCACCGGCGGGACTTTTGGCCAACCGGCGACCAACTTTTACGAGATCGAACGTGACACACTGAAGACAGCGGAAAACGTTGCTCAGGTCTTCATGGGGATTCGCACTCAGTGTGCTCAGTGCCACAACCATCCGTTCGATCGTTGGACCATGGACGATTACTACGGGTTCACTGCTTTCTTTAGCCAAGTGGGGCGAAAGCAAGCGGAGGACTACCGCGAGAAGATTGTTTACAATCGGTTCAGCGGTGAGACCAAGCATCCGGTGACGAACAAAAACGTGCCACCCAAATTCTTGGGTGGAGAGGCTCCCGATACAAAGGGAAAAGATCGTCGCGAAGTGTTGGCGGATTGGTTGGTCGACGGAGAAAATCCCTTCTTTTCCACTAGCATTGCGAACCGAGTGTGGGCTCACTTCATGGGATCTGGCTTGGTCGATCCCGTGGATGACATTCGGGTCAGCAACCCGCCGAGCAACCCCGAGTTGTTTGATAAGTTGGGCGACAAGTTGGTGGAGTACAACTACGACTTCCGCAAATTGGTTCGTGACATTTGCACCAGCCGTGCTTACGGTCGCAGTACCAAAACGAACGAATCCAACGCCCATGATTCGCGAAATTACGCTCATGCGACGATTCGGCGTGTGCCGGCGGAAAGCTTGTTGGATTGCATCTGCCAGGTGACAGAAAGCCCTGAGAAGTTCAGCGGTTTGCCGCTTGGGAGTCGCGCTGTCCAAATTTCAGACGGTGCAACGTCGAACTACTTTTTGACAACGTTTGGTCGCTCGCCTCGTACCACCGTGTGTGATTGCGAAGCGACAACGGATCCGTCTTTGTCACAGGCTCTGCACTTGCTCAACGGCAGTTCCGTGCACAACAAAATTGTTCGTGGTGGATTAGTCAAACGCTGGATGAAGGACGAAAAGTTGGAGCCCGAAGCGGTGCTTGATCGCATCTATCGACGTGCTCTCAGCCGAGATCCGTTGCCAGAGGAACGTGAATCGGTCAAGCAGCTTCTTTCCGAAGAAGGTGCCGATCCTCAGGCGGTCATGGAAGACGTCTTTTGGGCCGTCCTCAACGGCCGCGAATTCGTTTTCAACCACTGATCCTGCTTTCATTCACTTTTAGTCAATCTCATGATGTTGCATCTTCGTTCGATTTCACGACGGTCCATGCGGTTTGGGAACGTATTTGTATGCTTGGCTGGCGTTGCGGCAGCGAGCTTGTCCGCAGGCTTGCTTGCTGACGATGCGAAGACGACCGATGCGGCGAAAAAGGTCACGTTTGAGGACGATGTCAAACCGATCCTCCGTCAGCATTGCTTGAACTGTCACAGCCAGAGCGATAAACGCGGCGGGTTGGCAATGGACTCTTACGGTGCCTTGATGGAAGGTGGCGGCAGCGGCGAAGTCGTTTATGACGACGGCGATGCTGAAACCAGTCGGCTTTGGCAGTTGGTCAATCACGATGACACGCCGGTCATGCCTCCTAGCCAGCCGAAGCTTCCTGCAGAACAGTTGCAGGTGATTCGATCGTGGATCGAAGGTGGCATCTTGGAGAACTCAGGGTCCAAGGCAAAAGCGAAAAAGAAAAACGCGTTGGCATTTGTAGCGAGCACCAGTGGGCGTCCAGAAGGTCCGCCGCCTATGCCCGAGGCATTGCCGCAAAAGGTTCCTGTGGTGACGAAACGAGCTGCCGCGACCACTGCAATTGGGGCCAGTCCCTGGGCGCCCTTGGTCGCGCTCGCAGGGCAAAAGCAAATCACGCTGTATCACACCGAAACCGCCGAACTGCTGGGCGTGCTGCCTTTCGAGGAAGGCATTCCACAATCGATTCGGTTCAGCCGCGACGGTCAATATTTAATTGCTGGTGGCGGTGAGCACAGTGTCAAAGGAATCGCGGCGGTTTACAGCATCAAAAATGGAGAACGCGTTGCTCAAGTGGGCGATGAACTGGACACCGTTTTCGATGCCGATGTGAACGATAACATGACGCGAATTGCACTGGGTGGTCCTCAACGCATGCTGAGGATCTACGATGCCACCGATGGCACTTTGCTGTTTGATATCAAGAAACACACCGACTGGATTTATTCTGTCGCGTACAGTCCGGATGGTGTCTTGGTTGCGTCGGGTGACCGCAGTGGTGGCTTGGTGGTTTGGGAAGCGGATACAGGCCGTCAGTATCTCGACCTGACAGGGCACAAAGGTGCCATTCGCTCGCTCGCGTGGCGGGATGATTCCAATGTTTTGGCCAGTGCGAGCGAAGACGGCACGGTCAAGTTGTGGGACGTGAACTCCGGAAAAGCGATCCGTTCGATCAACGCGGGCAGTGGTGGCGTGACTGCTGTTCAGTTCGACCACAAGGGGCAACTGGTCACGGCCGGCAAAGACCGCAAAGTGCGATTGTGGGATGCCGGCGGCAAGCAGATCAAGGAATCCCCGGCAGCTTCCGAAGCCGTTTTGGAAGTGGCGATCACTCACGACAGTTCGAAGATGATCTATGGCGACTGGACCGGTGCCGTCCGGATGTCTGCGGTCGCGGATCCAAAGCAGATTCAGAATCTGGCGGCCAATCCTCCGCCGGCGAAAGAACGCATTGGTGCAGTGGAACAAACTTTGGCATCGATCAAAGTCAAACTGACGCCTTTGCAAGCGAAACGCGATCAGACTGTGTCTGGATTGCAGGCCGCACAAAAAGCTCTGGCGGACATGGATGCCAAGATCAAGCAACAATGTGAAACGATCGCGAAACGCCAAGCGGAGATCGCAGCCAAGAAGGCCAAGCGAGAAAAGGCGATCGCCGGGTTGCCTGCTTTGGTGTCGAAATCTCGTGATGCGTTTGATTCCGTCATCGCGTCTCGCGTTGGTCTAGGCAACGCACCCGACGATGCCGCTTTGGTTGGAACCGCGAATCTGGAAGCAGCACTGGCGACGCAGCTCACCGCGATTGCTCAGCAACGTCGGTTGGTTGTTCAAACGAAGAAGGATGAAGCGGCGCTCGCGGGGACGTTGAAGTCCTTGCAAGGTGATTTGGCCGGGATGCAGACGAAGCGAACTGAAATCGAGAAAACGGTTCAAACGGCGAAGGTTGCTGCCGAGCAAGCGGAGAAGGCCTATGCGGCTGTGGCTGGTGAACTCAGTGAAGTTGAAAAGAAGAGACAGTTGTTGGCCGAAGCGATTCAGTGATTTCGTCGATCGTTCGTCTGCCAACGGTTGATTCGACAAACTCGTGGTCATTGGGTTGGCTGCGGAAGGCGACCGAGACGCAGCTTCAGCAAGAGCTTCCTAAGCTGGTGGTCGCTGAACAGCAGACCGCCGGGCGCGGGCGCCATGGGAAATCATGGTTCGCGGCCGAAGATGGATTGGCATGCACGCTGATCGTGCAGGCCACCATTGAATTGCTGTCCATTGCGGTGGGGGTTGCTTTGGCGGAAGCCATCGAAATGGTGGCCGGACCGACTTCGGTTCAGTTGAAGTGGCCCAACGATGCTTGGATGAATGAACGCAAGGTTGCCGGTGTTCTGATCGAGCGACATGGCGAGGGGGCGATTCGCGGCGAGTCTTACTTTGCCATCGGCATTGGCTGCAATCTGCGTCAGCATCCGACGTTGGATCAAGTTGAGGCGGGCGCCGTGCCACCTACGTCTGTTGCTGAAGCGACGGGCAAATTGATCTCGAAGGATCAGATTCTGGACACTCTGGCCCCGCATTTATTGGAGGTCATCGAGGAGGTGAGGAATCAGCCGCAGGACCTGCTGCAACGTTTTGAGAGCCGCAATGTCTTGCGTGGCAAAACCGTTGTATGCCGCATAGGCGGAAGATCCGTCCAGGGACGCTGCGAGGGTTTGCAGGGAGACGGCAGCCTCTTGCTTCGTACAAACGAAGGTTTGTTGGCTTGCAACAGTGGAGATGTTCGGCAATTGCGGCGGCACGGTTCCATTTAGCCAATTTGGCGAGATCCTTGCGGCGTTTGTTCCATTCGGGCGACGACTACTGTTCCCGTCTGCAACGGTTGCGAATGCCTAAGCGACTTCCTGGGGCCTGTCTGACAATTTCCGCGGGCCTGCTTTGAGGCGGAATTCCCGGCAGTTTTCGATCTGAAAAATCTTTTAGGTCGATTTCCGTCCACCATTGGTTTTCTGACCTACGTTTCAGTGGAGGTGATCACGACTGTCGGATCATTTCTCGGGTTCTGTCCGCAAGGACTTCCGTCCCCACATTCTTCTCATTCAGACCAAGTCTTTTGAAATGAAACGTACTAAAAAATCTGGCTTCTCTTTGTTGGAAGTGATCGCCGCTGTTGTGATTCTCGCTGTCGTGGCTGCCGCAACAGTTGCGACTGTTGCTCCAATGCGAGCAAAAAGCGAAGACAAATTGGCGGAGCAAGACATCGCATCGCTCAACGCGATGGCTCAAACCTATTATCTGGAAATGGGTTCGTACCCACGTAACATCGCTTACTTGGTTCGCGAAAACTATATCAAAGCAGACGATACCGCTTCGCGTGCTCGATACAACAAGCTGCGTCAGTATCCGTATGACGCCACGACGGGAACGTTCAGCAAGCCTGTGACGAACTAGTTCAGTCATGTCTTTTTCTCCGCAACGCTTTCTTTCAGTGATGCCTCGTCAGGATGCTCGTCGTCGTGCAGCGGTGACATTGGTCGAAGCGTTGTTGGTCATGATGGTCTTGAGTGCTTCGCTGTTGGCTGCACCTCGTGTGGGACAGCTTTTTTCGCAGCGGACAACTGTGCGTCAAGATTCGGATGTCGTGCTGCGTTCCTTGCGTCTCGCTCGCGAGACAGCGTTGACTCGTCGCTGTTCCGTGACGGTTCGATGGAAATCGGTGCGTGATGAGGATGGCGAAAACCGAATGGTCGTTGACATGACGGCAGCACCAGGAATTTACAGCGATGGGACGGACGCTTTTGGCGCAGCCTCTTTACCAGGGGCGTCCACTTGGATGACGGACCCCATTGAATTGCATCCGGACGTCAGTGTTCGGGCGAATGCATCGCGCATCGTTTTTGACCCGACCGGAACCGCGGATCGAGATTTGGAGTTGAAGGTTTACCGGGATTCCGAATCAATCGACGTCTTTGTCCAGGCAGCGTCTGGAAACATCTATCAGAATGCATCCCCATGAGCGGTTCGAACATCTTGTCGAAGACTTGCACTCGAAACCAATTTAAATCGGTTCGATGTGGAGCGACGTTGATTGATGTTGCTGTTGGCGCCGCTTTGCTCTCGCTGGTTTTGATTCCCGCGTTGAACTTGATGGGACAATCCAGCCAATTGATTCAGCGAATGGATCGGCAAGATCAACTTTTGTTTGAGGCCGAACGTTTGGTGGAACAAACCAAGATCGATCTCTGTGATCCCATTCAATTTGCCAGCATGCGTGGCACGCTGACGGCGGCCGTCGTAGGCGACGAAACCAAATCGATGCGATCGGAAGTTTCGGTGACGGATTCATTGGTGCCAAACTTGGTCACGATCAACGTGACGGTCTGGGAAGACGAAAACAACAACGGTTCTCTCGATCCAGGTGAGTTGAGCCAGGCGTTGCGGACTCAGTGGAGTCAACCATGATGATTCATCGCACTTCTTTCTCACGTATCAAGCGAGCTGATCGAATGGGCGTGAGCCTAATCGAAACCATCGCATGTGTCGTGATCGTTGGAACGTTGGCAACCAGCATGGTTGGAATGATGCGTGGTTCGGCGCGTGTTACCGCAATGTCGTTAGGCCATGAGGGCGTTTCGGCTGAGGGACGCAAAGCCTTGCGTTTCGTGTCAGGACGAATGCGAGACCTCTCCAACTCGGGCCTGTCGATCACATCGGTTCGCTCAAGTGATTTTGTTGTCAGTGATGGCGTGAGTTCACGACGAGTTCGTTTCGAGGTTCGACGTGCATCTGATGGTGTGAACCGTTCTTTGGTGATGGTCGATCCATCGTTGGGCGAAACCGTTTGCTTGGAAAGTTCCGTCCAGTCCTTTGCGATGAGCGGGATCGATGTCGCCGGTCAACTCGTTGGCGTTCAGTTTTCTTTGCATCTGCAAGCGTCCGCCGAACGTGCTGCTGAATTGCGCCCTGATCATCGGACCGCAGAGATGACCACCGTCCTTTGTCTGTCGCCACAACTATGAACACTGCACTCCATTCCAAACGTTCGTTGAAGACGGCAACCATTTGTCGCTCCTGTGTCGCTGTTGAGGTTCGACTGGGATCGTGTCGAGCGGTAAGACGTCGGAGAGGATCGGCCGTTGTGCTGAGTTTTCTCGCGATGGCTGTTCTTTCCCTGGCCGCTATCAGTATTGTCCGGTCCCATCGGCGATTGAACATTCGTTCTGCGAGTGTTCGTCAGCAGGTGGAAGGTCGTTTGGTCGCCGAGGGTTTGATCCACCGCAATGTCGCCATCGCTCGCACCAATGGTGCTTTGCCAACTGCGGATCTGGACGCCGAGATTGCAGCCTCGTCGTTTCCCGATGCTTGGCTGGCACCTCCGGTGGTGGACGTTGCCAACCAAACCGTCACCTTGCAGGTGTACATGTACCAAGGCGCGACGACACCAGCCGCAAGTGTGACCACTTCATATGCTTCCGCGACACCGTCTCCTTCGCCAACAGCACCAACGCCCGTCGTGCCAGGGCCTGCGGTCGTGACGCCTGCTGCGTTTTGACCTTGCGAATTTGATGTTCGTGATCGAATTCGCCTAGGCGGTTTAGGGCAACAAGACGCCTTCTTGATTGGCCTGCCAAACCTGACGAGTGCGGACTTCCATCGCGGTCAAGCAACCTCCGCCATAGCAGTGCGTGTCCAGGCAGACCAAGTGCCCAACGTCAAGGATTTGTCCTTCGTGGTTGGCCGTGTGGCCCACGAATGCTGTTTTGCCACTTTGGTGTGGTTCCGGCACGCCTTGTCGAAGCGAGTGCCAGCGGAGCATTTCGACGGTCTGTTCGTCCAGCGGAACGGCCGGGTCGTAGGCCGCGTGAGTGAAGAAGTAGTCTTCGAAGACAAAGTAATCGCCCAAGGACTCAAAAAAGACACGATGCGTTTCGGGCAGGAAATCCAATCCGCCATCGAATCCGTAGCTGTCTAGCGTTTCGACTCCGCCGTATCGCAACCAACTGTGGTGTGATTCGCTGCCACGAAGCACATTGAGCATCATTTCTTCATGATTGCCTTGAAGTGCAACCAATTGGGTTTTCTGACCGTACTGCAGGAGGGTGTCGACTGCCCCTTTGGAGTCCGGTCCGCGGTCAACGACATCGCCCAGGGTGACCAAAATGTCGTGGGGCTGTGGATCGATCGCTGCGAGAATCGTCTGCAAAGCCGCGTTGCAACCGTGGATGTCTCCGATGGCGATCAAGCGTCCCGTGGATTCGTTTGTTTGTTCCATCAAATCAGCCTGATCCTCAAGTCAACGACGTTTCGAACTACGCAGGGAAGGATGTGAATCGGACTTTCGATTACAATCAAAGGGTTCAAATCGTCGCGAAAAACGTTTGAAAGAGTGTCCGGAGCAATCTCGAATCGCAAATCTTCGCCCATGACCGCTGGTTTGCAATCCCCATCGCCCGGCTTTGTGAACGCAAACAGGTGAAAATCGGATTTCATGAGCGACTCATCGTTTCTTCAATCGATCAAGAAAGCATTGCCGACACGCTCGCGGTCTGAAACCGCAGAGGCGGAAGCGGACAATGCCGTTCACCCATACGACACGGGGGATTCGCCCGATCTTTGGGAAGACGAATCGTTCTGGGACGCTGACGAGACGGTTGCGATGGTCGGCAGCATGCTGGTGCATCTAATTGTGATTTTGTCACTGGCGTTGGTGCAGTTGCAAAATCCGGTGGATGACGAAGCCGTGGTGATGATCGCACCGCCACCGGAATACGAAGAGGCGGTGGATCTGATCGAAGAAATTGTGGTCAGTGATCAGCCGCAGGTCGAAATCGGTGCGGACGCGCTGGCTGAATTTGACATGGCGGAGGCTTCCGCAGCAACGTTTGCCGAAATCGCTAACATGGTCAGTCCTGTGGATCTGGAACCCACTGACCTAGGTGACATCATGGTCAACAAGATGTTCAGCCAACCAGTGGCACCGCAGGATCGATTGTTGGACCAAAAAGGTCGCGTTGGGCAAGGAACCGCGGGTGCCTCGGGCGCCGTGGACCAGATCACGTTCGAGGTGATGCAAGCCGCCGAAGAACGACCGACGTTGATCGTTTGGTTGTTCGACCAAAGTGGTTCTTTGACACGACAACGCCAAGACATTCGCGACCGATTCGATCGAATTTACGAGGAACTCGGATTGCTTCGTGAGCAATTGGATTCCAAGACGGCGGGCGAAGATCCAAACGGTCCTGCCGAGCCGCGGGTGCTCACGTCCATTATCGGGTTCGGTGAAAAGGTTCAGTTATTCACCGAAGAACCGACCGCCGATTTGGATCGAATCAAGCAAACCGTTGCGGACATTCCGGTCGACAACTCGGGGACAGAACGCGTCTTCACCGCCATCGAATCCGCCGCCAAACAATACAAATCGTTGCGTCGCAATGCGGGGCCTCGCGGTCCGAAACGCAATGTGATGTTTGTTGTCGTCACGGACGAGCGAGGCGACGACGCTCATCTGCTGGAATCTTCGATCAGTTCCTGTCGCAAATGGGGAATCCCTGTCTACGTGGTCGGGGTGCCGGCTCCATTCGGCCGAGAGCACACGCTGGTGAAGTACGTCGATCCCGATCCGGAATACGACCAAACGCCTCAGTGGGCCCAAGTCGATCAAGGCCCGGAAACGTTTTTGCCGGAACGCGTTCAATTGAGCTTCACGGGTGATTTCGAGCAGGAGCCCGTCATCGATAGCGGCTTTGGTCCCTATGGTTTGACGCGTCTGTGTTACGAGACCGGCGGGATTTACTTCACCGTGCACCCCAATCGTAATGTTTCGCGAGAGGTCCGGCGGGGTGAGATCGATGCGTTCACAGCGGACCTGCGTGCGTTCTTTGATCCCACCGCCATGGCTCGTTATCGTCCCGATTATTTGTCGCCGCAGGACTACGTCAAAGCTGTCAAGCGAAGCCCACTGCGTCAGGCATTGATCGCCGCCGCCCAAATCAAAAACGTCAGCGGGATTCAGCGCCCACAAACTCGGTTTGTGAAACGCGACGAGGCTGGGTTGGCTCAAGCGTTGACGGTTGCTCAGCAGGACGCGGCGAAGTTGGAACCGGTGCTGATTCAGTTGGCGGCCACGTTGGAACAAGGGTTGAAGGATCGTGACGAGGAAGAAAGTTTGCGTTGGCTGGCCGGATTTGACTTGGCGTACGGACGAGTGTTGGCACAAAAAGTCCGCACGGAGACTTACAACGCGATTCTCGCGAAAGCGAAACGAGGAATGCCGTTCGAAGATCCCAAGAACAACACTTGGGTATTGAAGCCGGCGGACGAAATTTCAGTCGGAAGTAAATGGCAACGCGAAGCGGACACCGCCCGGGAATTCTTAGAACGTGTGGTTGCCGAGCACGAAGGCACGCCTTGGGCCATGCTTGCCAAAAAGGAATTGGAAGTCCCGATTGGTTGGAAGTGGACCGAAACGTTCACGGACTTGTCGCCTCCGCGTCGCAATGGCGGTAACGGTGGGAACAACAATCCCCCGCCGCGTGACGATCAGAAACGGATGATCAAGCGAGCTCCCAAGCGTCCGGTGCCGAAGCTTTAAGCAAGTCGGC
>NZ_JBICHO010000411.1:0-6063 GCF_043100905.1 Rhodopirellula sp. JB055
AGGTCTTTGTGTTTTGCAAGGTCGTCAACCAATCGCGTTCCAAGGCGAACAGATTGGGATGCGCCTTTTGAATTTTGAGTGAAGTTTCGCGAGCTCGTTTGCGACTGCTCTTCGTCGTCAAATTTTGAATGAATTTCTCGCGGACGTAGCCAGCGTCAGATTGCGGCAGCACGACGGACTTGCCCAATGCGATCACCAATTCTCGGTCGAACTTTTTGTCGTTCAGCATCGTGACAAACGAGTTGCGTTCGCTTGCCGCGGTTTGCAAACGGCGAATCGTCGGTGCCAGTTCCGGGACTTCGGCTGTACTTAAACTGCTGAGTGCCGAGTCCAGTTCGTCATCCGACAAATGAAAGAACTGCTTCTGAAGATGGGTGACAGTCTCGCGTGCTTTGGCTCGTTTCTGATGCTGGACGACCATGTCATCGACGGAATCCGCGTCCACACCCGATTGCCGCGGATCATGATTCGGCAACCGCAATGTCTTTCTTCGCAATTGCAACGCGGACGCGGACTGCCAGACCGGATTGATGTCCAGCATGGATCGCAAATAGGCTTTGGCGGGCGAGTCAGTCACGTTCAGAGGTCCTCCACGTTCAAAGATCCTCGTGATCGAGTCCGAGTGATGATAGGACCATTAACAACGTGTCCTTGGCGTTCGCGAAATGTTCGCGGTCGGCGCGAGCCATCGCGTCTTCGTAGATGTCAAGTGCGTCGTCGAGTTGTTGGCGTTGCGAAGGGTGCAGTTCGCCCAGCATGCGTTCGGCGAACCGAGCCAATTTTTGATTATCGAGATCATCTCGCGGGTAGAACTTGAGTGCCTCGATCCGCCGTTTGGCTTCCTCGATTTGAGCGGGCGACAACTGGTGCACGTGGTTGGTCAAAACGGTGCGGAATCGTTCGCCTCCCGGTGCGTAGGCCTCGACTTCCAGCACGCCTGACAAATCGTAGGTGAAGCGAACGTAGATCGGGCTGCCGGCGGGGCCGGGCGGCAATCCTTTGACTTCCAATTGCCCGAGTGCGGTGTTGTCAGCGACCTTGCGTGCGTCGCCCTGGAAGACTTTCAGTGTCACGTTGGTTTGGTTGGCCGCGACGGTGCTGAAGACTTCTTCGCGAGAAACTGGGATCGTGCAGTTCCGATGCAGGATGGGTTTGAAGTAACCGTCTTGCATGTGCCCGCCAAACTCTTTGACGATCTCGACACCCAGGGTGAACGGGCAGACATCGGTCATCACCATGTCGTCGACCGCGGCGTCTTGACCGATCAAGGCGGCTTGCACGGCCGCACCGAGAGCCACCACTTCATCGGGATCGTGATCGATGATCGGTGGTTTGCCGAAGTAGTCGATGACGAAATCACGCAGGACGGGCATGCGTGTTGAGCCACCGACCAGGATCACGTCGTCGATGTCTTTGGGGTCCAGTTCAGCGTCGCGAAGGGCTCTTGCGATCGGTCCCGCGATTCGCTGCATCAACGGATCGCACATTCGCGAAAAGTCGGCTCGGGTGAGCCGGTACGTTTTCGGTTTCTCAGCAAAGTTGCCATCTTGGTCGGGCAGCCGGATCTTGCAGCTTTCTTCCTTGGACAGCAAACGTTTGGCTTTTTCGCATTCGCCTCGCAATCGGGACACACGCAGGGGTTGCTGCAGTTCGGCGAGTTCGAGCTGCGTGTCTTCGCCGGACAAGACCGCGGAGACCATTCGGTCGGTGAAGTCTTCTCCGCCCAACATGCTTTCGCCGGCGGTGGATCGAATCTCGAGTGTGCCTTCGAAGACTTCCATGACAGTCACGTCGAAGGTGCCACCACCGAGGTCGATGACGCAGAGGTTCTTTTCGTCTTCGCGAGCGTGAAAGCCGTAGACCAGCGCTGCAGCGGTGGGTTCGTTGATCATGCGGCGGACATTCAGGCCCGCCATTTCACCGGCCAGTCGGGTGGCAGTGCGTTGGTGATCGTTGAAGTACGCGGGGACGGTGATGACGGCGTCGGTGATTTCCGTGTTCAGGAAAGCGGCGGCGTCGTCACGCAGTGATTGCAGCACCAAACTGCTCAGTTCGTGAGGCGTGAACTCTTTGTCGCCGAGTTTGAGTTTGCGTTCTTGGCCCATGTAGCGTTTGAAGACCCACGCACAACGCTCAGGCGCGGTGACGCGAAGTTCTCGAGCGGCGGAGCCAACGACGACCTGGCCGTCTTCGAGCACACCCACGACGGATGGCGTGAGCGTGTCGCCATGAGCGTTGGAGATCAACTCGGGTTTGCCGTTCCGGAACACGCTGACCAACGAGTGCGTGGTGCCCAGGTCGATGCCAATGCACACCGGTTCTTCAGTTGGGAAAGACGAATCGGATCCGAATTCAGGCATGAATCGAAGGGGTTGTTCGAGTGAGTTTGTGCACGGCAGTCAGAAGCGTTTCGAAGGGGTGATAGTCTAGTGAGTTTGCGGCTCGCCGTGCATCCGTTGAAATGGGTGGATTGGGCGGATGGTGTGCAGCGACGTTCTCGGGAATCTTGCGGGACGATTCGCGTTTGGACGTCGGTTGATCGCTCAATCGGCGGAACCGATCGACTTTGTTGCTCTTCTGCTTGAGCTCGCTTTCGGATCCCCCAGATGGGCTTTGCGTTCGGAGCCCCAAATCGGGTATTTTAGAACACGCTCCATTCGCGGTCATTGCGATTGCAAACGCTGGTTTTCTCGTTTCAGAGGCATACGTGACAGTTCGCATTGATGCAATCGAAGAATCGAGTCGCGGGCCGATCCATCTTGTGGTGGCGGGCTACCGGGCTCGCCCCAACGCGGATCTGATTCGTTCCGCGGGGCTGAGTGGATCCACCTACCGAGTGCGTTGGGCGGCGGGTTCATGGGCTGAATCGGGAGCGTCCGTGGGTGTGGTTGCCCGTGGGGCTCGGGTGGCGCTGCCAGCCATTCGAGGTGGCCGGGCGTTATTGGGAGTCGGGTCGTTGGCGGGTGGCATCGGAACCGCGGCAGTGATCGGTGCGGCCAACTTTCGCAGGCGATACTATTGTGCGAGACGCGATGGTGTCCGACTGGCCGATAAAATCTTGGACCTTCCCGGCGTGGGCAAACGCCCGTTGCACTTGATCGGGCACTCGCTCGGAACGGTCGTGATTCGTTCGGCCTTGGAAAAATTGGCGGAACGAGATTGCCGCGTCGACGACCTGTTGTTGATGGGCGGGATGACGTCTCGGATGAACTGGAATCAGCACGTGGACACGTTTCGCGGGCGACTCATCAATTTGTATTCCCCGCGAGATCGGATCTTGAACGTCGCTCCGGTGATCGACCGCGTGGTTGGAACCGGGGCGATCGTGTGTGAGGAACTACGCGACCGCTTGATGAATCACGATTTGTGCCGTGAGTTGCCCAACCAGTTCAATTTCTTGGGGCACCACAGCGGCTATTGGAATCGGTTTGGCCAATACGTGATGGCGTGAGGTTACGTTTGCGAATGGTTGGCGATTCACATCGGTGGATCGCCCAGCGATTCGACATCGACCGGGAAGTCTTCTCCGTTGAAGGTGACCACGTCGCCATTGTGCAGTTGCTTGCGTCGACGCGTGTCGACTTCGCCGTTGACGATGACTTCACCGGCTTGGATCAGCACCTTGGCTTCGCCTCCCGTTCCCACCAAACCTTCTCGTTTGAGAAAGTCGTCCAGTCGAACCATGGGAATCGGTGCTTTGACAGGATTCGCTGCGTCAGGGGAACCGGGTGACTGGGAGGTACCGGGTGACTGGGAGGGAATGGGCGCATTGGAATCAGCGGACGAGTCGTTCATTGAATTTGGAACCTTGCAAGGACGGGGTTGTGGTCACTGATGTCACGCTGGTCGTCAGGAATGTTCCAGTAGTTGTCCCAGTGTTCTTCTTGTGTGTCTTGGTCGCCGCCAAAGTTCAAATCGGTTCGCACAGCGACATCGCGGAGCGACAGGTCGACCACGCCGGGCGTGTCAATCGCCAGGTCACGCGAAACCAAGATGCGGTCGAATTGGCGACCGGGCAACAGATGCGTCGTTCGCTCCGTGGGCGGGATGCGATCGTGCAGGTCGACTAGGTCATCCGATGGATCGCTGGTGCCTCGCGACATCAGCACGCCGAGATCCGAATCCGCGGCGATTTGCCCGGCAAGTTCCTCGGTGTTGAAGTCTCCCGTGACCAGAACATGAACGGGTTGGTTGGGATCTTCTTGTGACGCTTTCACGCCCGTGACCAAACGTTCCAGCCACAAACTCAGCGACCGCGTCTGGCGTGCCCGCAGTTCGCCTTTTTCGGCCATTGCACGCAGATGACAATTCGCGATCACCAGCAGTTCGATCTTTCCGTTGACAGGAATTTCAACGACCGCGAATAAATGTTTTGATACGGCAGCGTAACCGCGAGATTTCATCGAAGGTGTTACGACGCCTCGTGAAATGGATCGCACGCCGGTCGTTTTCGTTGCCAGCAAAGCGACGTCTTGTTCGGTGTAAAAGTCCTCGCCTTTGATCACGTAGTCGTCGTATTTCAGATCGTGATTGCGATCCATCGCGCGAGTCAGAAAGAACATCACGTTCTGACTTTCGACTTCTTGTAGAGCCACGATGGTCGGTCGCACTTTCGCGATTGCAGCGGCCACTCGGTCGCGACGCCAATCCCATTGTTTGCGGCTGGGAGAACTTTTTTCACGCCCCAGTTCGCTTGGGTTGTCAGCCGTTTGATTGTCGAAGAACCATTCCAGATTCCAGGTCATGACGCTGAATTCCGTCGGGTCGGCAGCGTTGGCAGGAGAATTCAACGCGACCAAAAAGAAGGCAGCCAACGGGCAGAGGAAGATCAAACGCATGCGGAGATTCGGCGAGGATGGAGAGCAGATTCGCGAAGAAATCGACGGCTGGGACTCAGGCTTTTTCGGCGGCGATGGCGGCGACGGCGAGCAAGTCACCTCGTCCAAAGCAGAACTGTTCCAAGGCATCCAGTCCCGACGTGTCGCCCGCCTGTTTGGCGCGTCGAGCCATCGCCAAGAGTTCGGGTAGGACTCGCTGGACTGGCACGTCTTCCGGGAACAACTCGATCGCGGCGCGAAGGGCTTCGGCGGGGCGACCGACTCGATCGAGCAAGTCGATGTAGGTTTCGATGGCGCCTGCGCCGGCGAGGTTGACGTCGACCGTGCGAGCTTTTTGTTCAAACATTCGCAGCGCTGTGTCGACACTTTGGCCGAGCAACGCAGAGAAGAAAGCGGAGTGAGCAGGATAGAAGTCAACGAACGGTTCCTCGCCGGGGTACTGGAAATCGGCGGGCAAACGGCGGCCGTATTGGCAGAGCTGCCACGCTCGATCGATCATTTCGCGATCATCGATGACGGTCGCGAAACGGACAGTGGACGACAGGTGCGTGGTATCGAGATGATACCCGCCGCCACCAAGGATCCACTTGTACTTCGCGATCAGCTCGCCGAGGTTGAGCTTCACGGAATCTTCTTCAATCGCTTCGGGCGTGACTCCGTTTTCGGGGCCGCGGTTGCGAAAATCGTCGCGGACGAGCGACAGCAGTTCGTTGTAAAAAGAGGTCAGCAAGCACTCCGCGGCGACCTGCCGATCGGCTCGCGAACGTGTCGCGATGGCTTGGTCGTACAGCGTGATGCTGTTGCAGGTGCCTTGATGTTCCAGCACCGCGTTGTAACCACGACGAAGGTCAACGTTCTCATGCAACAGAACCTGAGTCATCTCGTCGTAGTTTTCGTCGTTGATCTCGATGTCAGCGAGCAAGCGGCGAGCGAGTGCGGTGTCGCCGGTGGGGCGCAGGTACATCCATCCTTCTGCAATGCGGCCGTCTTGGATCAGCATCGCACCGGCTTGGCGACAGGCGTCCAGGAGGTCTTCTTCCAATGCCCGTTCGCGTTGTTTTTCAGCTTCGGTGGTGCCGGGCAGCAGCGGTTCGTCAGGGTCCGCGATCATCGGCAGGCCGTGTGCCAGACGGCTTTTCATCTTGAGTGCTTCGAACAGCTCGACCGGCTGACGTTCACGCCGGTAGTGGGCGATGATTTCGTCGATGCGTTTGGCAGGATCGGT
>NZ_JBICHO010000412.1:0-6835 GCF_043100905.1 Rhodopirellula sp. JB055
GTGAACGGCAAGAAGATGTCCAAGAGTGAAGGCACCTTCATCAAAGCCGAAACATTTTTGAAACACATTGATCCCTCGGCGCTGCGTTACTTTTACGCGACGAAACTTTCTTCGCGAGTCGAAGACCTCGACTTGGGAGTCGACGAGTTTGTTGAAAAGGTCAACTCCGACCTGGTCGGCAAAGTTGTCAACTTGGCCAGCCGCGTTGGGAAATTCGCCAGCCGAACCGGATTGTCACCGTCGTACCCGGATGACGGAGGGCTGTTCCAATCCGCCGCCGCCAAGGGCGACGAAATCGCCTCGGCGTACGAAGACGGCGAGTATTCCAAAGCAATGCGTTTGATCATGGAATTGGCCGACGCGGCAAACCCGTTTGTCGAACACGCCAAGCCATGGGAAATGAACAAAGATGCCGAACGACAAGACGAGCTGCGAGACGTTTGCACGGTCGCATTGAATCTGTTTCGGCAACTGGCCATTTACCTGGCCCCAGTCCTTCCCGAACTGGCAAAGAAATGTGGCGACTTGCTCGGGGAACCGATCACGTCGTGGGAACAAAGTCAATCGCCACTGACTGATCGTGGCGTCAACAAATTTCAACGTATGATGGACCGTGTCAAACTCGAGGATCTCGAAGCAATGATGGAAGAAAGCAAAGACGAAGCGACTCAAGAGAACGAAACCGTTGCCGCCAACCCGTTCAACGACAGCGACCAACCGCTCAAGGACGAACCGCTCGCCGATGAAATCACGATCGATGATTTCATGAAGGTTGACCTGCGGGTCGCTCGCGTGCTCTCCGCCGAACATGTGCCAGAAGCCAACAAGCTTCTGAAATTGACACTCGGCTTGGGTGGCGACGAAACTCGCCAAGTCTTCGCGGGCATCAAAGCCGCTTACGATCCTGAAAAACTGGTCGGCCGTTTGGTCGTAATGGTTGCCAATCTCAAGCCACGCAAAATGCGGTTTGGACTCAGCGAAGGCATGGTCACCGCGGCCGGCCCCGGTGGCGAAGAAGTCTTCGTTCTCGGCATCGACGAAGGCGCCTTGCCCGGCCAACGAGTCCACTGACCCCAGTGTCATAGGCTTCCAGCCTGTGAAGAAGAACGCACCAAGTAGGATGGGCACTCTTGCCCGTCCGAGTCGGCCAAGTCCACCCATCACAACCCGAAGCGTCAGCGAGGGAAAAACCATGTTGACTTCGCCTCGCTCACGCGTCGGGTTATGAAAAAACCAATGCCCCCATCACAACCCGAAGCGTCAGCGAGGGACTCCCCCAACTCCCCCGACGGCTCCATCCGGGGCAAACCCCAGACGCCAGCCACCACTTATTACTCGAACGTCCCCTAAGAGAGTCGAGGTGAGGGTGACGCACTGCCGATCCCACCTCTGTCACTGAAACGCCTTGCCCCTTAAGACTGACAGCCAGTGAAAATTTCTCCGATGAAAATTCTCATTGTGCATTGCCACTTCGAACGGGGCGGCGTCACCCAGGTGGTCGACAACCATGTCCACTGCTTGCATGAATCAAGCGAAATCGATGAGGTCGCTCTCATCAGTGGCCCTCGTCAAAGCGGACTCCAGCCCGCCACGCGGTCCAACGCCTCCTTGTGGACTCTCTCGTCCCTGGAATACGACTCGCTACGAGATTGTTCGCAGAGTGTTTCGCAACAAGCCGAACAAACGGCTCGCGAATTGGACGAGCAATGCCAACGCGCTGGCTGGACTCGCGAGCAGACGGTCATCCACTGGCACAATCACAGCCTCGGCAAAAACGCCGCTGCTCCGCTGGTGATCCAGCGTTTGGCGAATCTTGGTTATGCGTGCCTGATGCAGATTCATGACTTCGCCGAAGACCAACGGCCACAAAACTGGGCGCATCTCAAAACGGTCCACGATTGCGATCACGTCCAAGACCTCGACAAGATCTTGTACCCGCACGGCGAGCGACTGTCTTACGCAACCTTGACCACCGGCGACGCGGAGACGTTGTCGAAGTTTGGAATTTCAAACTCACGCATTGATGTGTTGCCCAACAGCGTTCGACTTCCAAATGGCGAGCTGCCTGATTTTGAAACCGCGGCGCAGCGAGTCGCGAAAGCATTTCAGTTGTCCACTGATTTCCTCTGGATGCTTTATCCAGTTCGTGGAATCCGCCGCAAGAACCTCGGCGAATTCTTGCTGATGTGCCAAATGGTCGGTCGGCCGACCGTGGGCGCGATGACGCTTGCCCCCGCCACCCCGATGGAAAGACTTTCCTACGAACGCTGGCGGGCGGTTGCCGAACAAAACGTTGACAACGTCGTCTTTGATGCTGCCCACCATGAATCCATCCGGTTCGTGGACAATCTTTCGGCAGCCAGCGTCGTGGTTTCGTCCAGCGTGGCCGAAGGCTTTGGCATGGTCTTTCTCGAACCGTGGCTCGCCTCGCGCCCCGTCGTCGCGAGAAACCTTCCCGGCGTGACCCGCGATTTTATGAACCAAGGCATGCACCTGGACCAGCTCTATGACGCGGTCATGATTCCCGGTTC
The DNA here is from genome assembly GCF_043100905.1 of Rhodopirellula sp. JB055. Taxonomy (NCBI): domain Bacteria; kingdom Pseudomonadati; phylum Planctomycetota; class Planctomycetia; order Pirellulales; family Pirellulaceae; genus Rhodopirellula; species Rhodopirellula sp. JB055. Next base: position 2,532 of record NZ_JBICHO010000412.1, read on the forward strand.
GGCGTCCTGGCTCGAGGAAGCAGAACGCCAATTCGCTGCCGCCAAAACCAACGCGTGGAAGGGAGTCCGATCCCCAGGCGACGCCGCCGTGTCTCGCGATCGCGACTGGATCGATTTCGCGAGATTGACGCCTAAGCTGCAGATCGAGGTGATCCACCGCTTCACCACTGATCCCGGATTCGCGAAAGAAATCCGGCAGCGAAACGCCGCGTTGTGCGACGCATTGAGAACCGCAAGCGATCCGGCGACGATCGCTCACAACCGAAACATCGTGGCGACAAAGTACGGGGCGGAAAACCAAAGGCAGCAGTTGCTCGGCGTTTATCGAAAAGCGATTCTCAACGAAAGCCCCACTGCCACCGATTCTTTGAACACCAAAACCATGTTGAATTTGGTGGAACATTCGCGGCCCTTTTATCCCTGCCGCGTCGAGCAACTGGACTGAACGACTCAGCGACGTCTGTTGCTGGAGCGACCTGCCATCTGCTTGCCCTTGGGACGAACCAAAAAGACTTTCGGATCATCAACGATGAACGAAGTGCTCCAACGACGTCCGTCATCCGCACTGCAAATGTTGTAGAAGAACGTCCGCATGCGTTCGGCTTCGTACCCATATGGGAACTGGCTGGTGATGTAGTCTTCTTCGGTCAGGTCATCCACACCTGGCGATGCATAGTAGTGCACCATGCCATCCGGTGTGACGCTCATGCCCAACGTCCACCAACCGGTGGTGGTGATCTGCGGTCCACGAAAGTCGCCCCCTCGCTGGTTGCTGCGAACTCGCAAGTAGGCGTAGTCGTCGCTACGACTTCGGCTGTCTGCCTTGCTTTCGAATTCGATGAACAATCCTGGCCAGTAGATCTCGTTGCCCATCTCTTTGCGTTTGAGTTTGAACAGCCCGATCTCTTTCTCGATCATCGCGGTCGTTTCGAGCGCCAAGCGGAACCCAAAGTGAGGGCCGCTGCGTTTTTCCCATTCCGCCACGGGTGGCAAGAACACTCGCGTCGTGACACTGGGCACCTCCGACACGTCGATGCGTCGTTTCAGTCGATACTGAACATTCGCGATGAAGTCATCCTGGTGCATCGTCCCACTGGAATTGCCGGGAATCCCAGTGAACTTGCTCCGCATTAGCAGAGCGCCTTCGCTGCCTGGCAAGCCGCCGGCTGGCGTCGCCACGCGTTGAACCACGTCGGGATGGCCTCGCTTGATGCCTTCGTACCAACGGCCGTTGGTGCTTTTTCCCATCGGAGCACGTTGATTCTCATCAATGTCCTCCGTGCTCTTGGGATTGTTCGGCACGTAACGCCACGACTCGTCTTCGAAATCGTCGGCAACGCCAACGAGCTCGGTCCCGGTACCTGGCACGACCGGACGCTGGGCTTCGGCGGTGCCCACGCCCCAGACACTCGTCCAAACTGCGACGCCAGCGACGAAGGCAGATCGCCATCGACGCGCCACCGGCTCCTGATTATCCACCGGCTCCACAGTTCGCAGTGCGAAAAGGCCGACCCAACGGTTGGTGTTGCTCTGCATTGCTACTTCCGTCACTTCCGTTCCCAAAGGATTGAAATGGACATGGATCGCGGCCTGAACGACGGTGCCGTGGGCGAAACGATGATCCATGACGGAGGCCCCCCTCCAACCGGAACAATCGGCACATTTTCACCCGCACTCCAATCGTTCCCGCGACGGCTGGGAAACTTTTGCGTCCGAGTTCGTGCACCGATCCGAAAGATCGAACCCCGCGATCGTCAAAACCGGTCCGACCCGTACAACCGCTCGCACTTCACCGGCGAATGCGACAGAACCACAGAATCCACACCTCGATCGCTCGAATTTCGCAGGAACGGGACTATGGTTACCTGTGTCAGAGGGACGCACCCTGCACCATGATTTACCCGAATATGAAGCGTCCCCCCGTGCGAGGCGTGGTCGGTTCTTCGGAGCCGGCCTCGCCTTTTTTTGTGCGCGTGATTCCAACGTCGATCTGACGGGGCCTGCAAACAGTTGCCAAACCGACAAACGGGCGGGCAGTCCCTCTTCGGACTCTCCCGAACGTTCCAAATGCTCTGTCATTCGGGATTTTCGTTGACGGGAGGCGGTCCGTCGGTGAATAATGGGACCCTACGAAACATTCGCGTTTCGAACCTTTTCGGCCGTGCTCTTCTCTCCGAAGGTGTTCCTTTGCGACACGCCACTACGATTTCGTCTTCGTCCCGTTCCTCTGGCCCCATTGCCGCCGCTGCGCAGGTGGAATCAGCGAACGGGGGCCAGGCTTCCAACCACCACCGCGCCAAACGCCTGTGGATCCTTTGCTTGGTGATGGTGCTGTGCTGGTTGTTCAGCGGAATCGCGTTTGGGCAGGCGTTCGAGACGATCAACCTGCCGGCTGCCGCGGTGACGCCGGAAAAAATCGCGGGATACGAACGAGCCGCGAAAACGCTGGCCTCAACACGCAAAGCGGAACAACTGACGGACGATGTCAAGAAAGACGCGCGGATCTACATCGAATACATCGTTCCTTACAAGATGGTCCGCAAGGAATACCTGAAGGAAATGGCGCCGATGCTGGCGGCTCTCGAGAAGTCCGTTTCCAGAGCTCAGGGAAGCAACACCCCGGGCAAAACGATTCTGCTGAAGAACGTTTACAACGGGATGACCAAGGTTGCAAAGGGAAACTACATCCCCGCCGCACGCATCAACGCCGTTTTGGTTCTGGGCCGGTTGGACAGCCTTCCGTATGATGGAAACTCAGGCCGGCCACCTAGGCCGTTGGGCGCTGTCGTTCCAGCTTTGTTCAACACGCTGGTGGGTCTCTACGAAGACGAACAGGAAGTCGATGGCGTTCGCGCGGCTGCTCTGCAGTCCCTGCACCGTATTGCGATGTATGGCTTCCCTTCCTTGAAAGCCGAAAACAAAGCGAAGTTGACCCAGGTCATGACCGACTTGCTGGAAGCCCCTGCACCGGAAGGCCGCGACGCCAAAGCACATGCCTATCTGCAACGTTTTGCCGTCGACATCCTGCACTACATCAGCACGCCGCAAGACAAGACACTTGGCAAACAACTGATTTCTATCAGCACCAACGAAGAACAACCTGACTTGATCGCGTTGTATTCCGCATCGCAACTCGGCGACATGTCCACCGAACTGGAAGGCCAGGTCGCTGACACGGAAGGCGTGTTGAAAAGCTGGTCTCGCCGTGCTTTTGCCACAGTGGAATCTGAGATCAATCGTTTGAATGCGCTGGACCGGACCACAACGATGGCCGTCAAACAGCCCCCAAGCCCAGACACATTCTTGGGAGTCAAAGAAGAAAAAAAGAAGCAAAAGGACAAGAGCCGTACCGGTGCCGGGATGATGGGCGGCGGCATGGGGATGGGCATGGACGACATGATGGGCGGCATGGGAATGGATGACTCCATGATGATGGATGGCATGGACATGGGGATGGGAATGGACGGTATGGAAGGTATGGGTATGGACGAAATGATGGGCGGCATGGGAATGGGCATGATGGGACGGACGCCAGCCGCGAAGCCGCAACCACCAGAAGTTTCCCTTTCGCGCCGCCGGATCACCATGGTGCTTCAACAATTGCTTCGAGGAGCCGTTGGCTCCCCCGTGGCTGAAGTCCCAAACACTCCCTCAGGCCTGATCTCCGCCGCGTCGGACGAAGACAAGAAAACCTTGACATCCTGGGTGGACGACATCCGTCCAATCGCGGAAGCCATCAACGACGACATGCTGGACGACAAGAAAAAGTGGATGGAATCCCTGGAAGAACAACGGGTCGCTCTCGCCAAATTGGCGGGTGTCGAACTGTCCGGCGAAGATGAAGATAACGGCGGCGATCGACGCGCCGTCGGCTTGCCGATGCTTGGCCTTCCCGGCGATCAACCAGCCGCTCTTCCCGGTGACCTTCCCGCGGCCGATGCACCAGGGGCTGGATTGCCTGAAGGTGGTTTGCCAGGGGCAGGATTGCCAGGGGCGAACTGACTCGCTCCCGCCAACCAACGGCCCCAACCACGTGATGGGTGTCCCCTTCACGAATCAGACCGTGCACTTTTCGAGTGCTCTGTTCGTGCCGTCTTGCGACCCTCCCCTCGCTTCGCTCGATCCTCCCAAGGGAGGATGATCTTAAACGCTTGGCAACGCAGCAGTTAAAAACTGCATGACCTCTGCAGCGGGAGGGATTCGGAATGCGAGCGTTCAGCGAGATCCCCTGGGGGGAGAGCTACTCGCGCCGTTTCCCGCGTCGCCTCCAAGGTGCTGAAGAACCGCCGCACCAACGAGGAAGT
>NZ_JBICHO010000413.1:0-5330 GCF_043100905.1 Rhodopirellula sp. JB055
AACAATAACTAATCGCCGCGGATACGCGTCTAATCGGGGCGCCCGAGACTCTGCTACTCGAAGCCGCCGCTAAACCCAACGCCGAAAATTTTAATCCGGCAAAGAAACACGCCGCTGAGGAACTCGAACTCTTTGCGACGATCCTTGCGGTTGCTGACCCAACGCAAGCGTTGGTGACCGGCGTTCGATCAAAGGGCGATGAAGTGATTGTCACCGTGAGCAATGGATGGCACTACCAACCATATCAAATTCGGTTGCAGATCGCCCAGAACCTCTGGCAGGGATGGGCGAATATCCACAGCCCACATAAACCTGATTCGGCACGTCTGTCAGTCGTCGTTCTGAATGACAACAAAGTCGGCGGCTCCCGAGTCTGGGGCGGCTCACTGATTTGGGTGCAAGAAGAATGACGCAATGGAGAACAGATCTTCGGCTCGGTCCTCAATACGAAATAATGCTTTGTGGCGACCGACCGTTACCCAGCATTTCTTTAGGGTTCTTCGGGCAATTGGGTTGATTCATCGCTTTCTCCCCCTCCTCCTTTCGTTTCCTCCGCGGCGGAAGACCGAGCGTCTGACCGCGCCCAACGCATTGGTCAGCAACGCCCGGTGACGATCTATCGGATGGTGTTGGCCGGAACAATCGAAGAAAAGATCTTGGAACTGCACGCCACCAAACGAGATTTGGCCGACAGTTTGCTCGAGGGCACCGACCGCAGCGGCAAGATGAGCACCGATGAGTTGTTGCGTTTGATCAAAGAATGATCGCCCGTTTCTGGGCCCCGATGACTCCGGCAATGGCTGTAACGGGCCTGGTGCGAGTGAGTGCAGTCGAAAGGTGGACGGCACCTTGCGGCAATGGCAGACGCCCGCTGCTTGTTGCCGCCGCCAACCCAGGTCGACTCCCATAAGAATCCCGTTTGGGATAGCGGGCAGCCAGCGAACGGGTCCGCGCTGAGCCATTACTTCGCCGGATAGATGACTTTCCAGTCCTGCTTCATATCCACGATCGTCCAGCCTTTCTGCTCGGCATCGTCGAGGGCTTTGTCGAGTTGGCCGATGTGCGATTCGCGATCGTATGCCCATTCCCGATCTGCGTCGGTATGGTGCACGATCAAACCGAAACTCGGTGATCGAGCGATCGTTGTGTACTGCAGCATTGCCCAATCACCGTCGGAGTTGCCTGCCGCGAAAACGGGGCGGCGGCCGATGTGGGAATGAATGCCGATTGGCTTGCCTTCTTTGTCGTCGATGAAATCAACTTCCGGCAAGCGAACGATCACCGGTTTTCCATCGCGAACTTCATAGCGTGTCTGGATGCTGCTGCCGACAACCTGTTCCGGCGGGATGCCGTAGGTCGCTTCCGTCCATGGACGCATGAACTCGATGCCGCCGCCCGAAACGATGAACGTTTTGAAGTCGTTGGCTCGCAAGTACGCGAGCAATTCCAGCATCGGCTGATAAACCATTTCCTTGTACAGACGCCCGGTCTTGGGATGCTTCGCGGTGGAGATCCATTCGGTGACAATCTGCTCGAACTCGTCCGCGGTCATGCCGGCGTGCGTGGTGGCAACGATCTCGATCAATGACTTTTTGCCGCCAGCCATGACTGCTTTCAGGTCGCCTTCCAAAACACCCTGAAAGGGTTGCTGGGTTTTCCACTCGGGGTGATCCGGTGCCATTGCTTTGACCCGGTCGAGTGCAAACGCGAGTTGGAAGTAGTACGGTTGTTCGCTCCACAGCGTGCCGTCGTTGTCAAACGTCGCGACCCGTTCATCGGTAGGAACGAAGTCCGGCGACCCTGGTTGGGTGACCTTCTCGACGAAAGCCACAATCGATTGCTTGGCGGCCGTTTCGTTCCACGAAGGAAGAGGATCGTCCGCCACCGCGATGGACGAATTGGTCAGCATCGCCGCGAGATAAGCGAAGAGGAAGGCACAACAATTGGTTTTCATGATTTCGTTTTCGTTGAAAGATAAGTCGACCTTGCGGAACCGCTCGATCGTCACTGGGCCGGTGCGTGTTTCACTCTCGAGTTGACGCGGTGGGTTTTCCCTGTAGACCTGCAGCAACTCACTGGCTGCCTTGCTGAACAGAATCATCACCCAGGTTTTCGCAGTGAAGCTGGTTATGAACAAGTCATATCGCTCCTGGGAGACTTGCCATAAAGCATAAACCGTCGGGACGGCGACTGCATACTTCTGCGGTCCACGAGATCCCAATTCGGATGCGGGGTGCAACCAAACAGTTGACTCGCCCGCAAGTGCCTGTACATTGCAGGTAACGGCAAGTCGGAGCTTGAACGTGATGAGTGACGAGCCGATGCTTCCTTCTTCCAACTGCGGAGACTGATTCAGGTGATTCAACCAGAAACCCGCCGCATTCGATGGCCGCGACTTGCGATGGTCGTTCGCCTGTTATTCGCTCTGTTCCTGTTTGGCACCGGGATCATGACGATGAGCTTCGCCATGCGGGGCTATCCGGTGGACAAAACGCCGGACGAGGTCGGACGATTCATGATCGCGTTGGAACAAACAGGCTATCTGATTTTTTGGGTCGGTTTGTTCAAAACGGTCACCGGCGCGTTGATGTTCGTGCCGCGAACGGCCCCGCTGGCTGTTTTGATGTCGCTACCGTATGCCTTCAACATTCTGCTGTACGTGACGTTCTTCGCCCATCAATTCCTGGCCATCGGGATTCCCGACTTTGCCGCCTGTGCGGTGCTGATCTATTGCTACTTCGATTGGTACCGCCCGCTATTCCAAGGACCATCGCTCCCGAAGAACGCGACGTCCCGTGAGGCCGAAGGTGCATCGGAGGCCGCGAATGCACTTTGACAGCGAATCGACTCCGGGATTCGCGATCGGTCGGGTCGCTTATTTGATGCGAACCCGGATGGCCGCGGTGCTCAAGCAGGCCGATTGGCCTTTTACACCGGAAGAGACTCAGGCCCTGGTCACGCTGGCCGATGTCGGCGAACCGCTGAGCATGAGTGATTTGGCGGCGAAAATGGTCCGTGATCCGACAACCGTCAAGCGGCAGTTGGATCGACTGGTCGAACGCAAATTCATCGAGCGAAGTGTCTCGCCCAAGGACGCTCGGATCGTGATGGTCGGTTTGACCGCTCGCGGTGAACAACAACTGCAAACCGTGCTGCCATTGCTCGATGAGCTTCGCAAAAGCGCCCTGCAAGGCATCACCAAAACGCAGGTGGCCGAGATACAGAAGGTGCTTCAGAAGATGCAATCCAACCTCGCGAACCATGCATTGAAAGACCATGCATTGAAAGACTGATCAAGTGGCCCGGAACGACCTTCCCTTCGCTGCACCCAAGTGGTGTTCTTGCGATTTTTCTGCCTCACCCCGCCTGGCCAATCGGATCCATCCCATTGCGTTTGGTGACTCGATGGATGCCCGAATGATGGAGACTCGCGTTGGCTGAAAAAACTCGATCCAAGATCATGCAAACGCTCACGCGATTTGGCATGCGGTCACTGTTCATTCCGCCGTTGGTCGCGGGCATCTTCATCGCGATCTGGATCGTGGGGAACCGTCCGCAACCGCAACGGGAGGTCGCCGACGAAGCATCGCGAATGCTGCGTGTGATCGATGTTCCCGTGGTCAACGTCGTCCCACGTGTTGTCGGATACGGTACAGCAACACCGGGACAAACTTGGCAAGCCGTGGCGGAGGTGGACGGCCGAATTGTGGAAGTCCATCCGGAGCTAGAATCGGGTTCGTTCGTCAACAAAGATCAGTTGCTGCTCAGGATCGATCCGACCGAATACGAGTACGCGGTCGCTCAACTGGAAGCCGAGATCGAACAAGCCAAAGCGTTGATCGACGAACTGATACGAACCGAAGAGAACTTGAAAGCGTCAATAGCGATCGAACGCGAAGCGCTGAATGTGACTCAGCGTGAAATGGAACGCTTGCGACAACTGGCATCGCGAAGTGCCACGTCACAATCAGAATTGGACACACAACAACGGTCGATCTTTACTCAGCAGCAACGCCTGCAGGACCAAACCAGTGCGTTGAACTTGTTGCCCGCACGCAAACAAAGTCAAGAAGCCAACCTGGCACTCAAGCAAGCACAACTGGCTCAAGCGAAATTGGACCTCAAGCACACCGAGATCCGTGCTCCGTTTCACTGCCGATTGGGCACGGTCACGTTGGACGTCGACCAGTACGTCGGCACGGGCCAGACTCTATTCGAGGCCTACAACATCGATTTGGTCGAAGTCGAAGCGATCACGGAGTTTCCGGTCGACGTCGAAGATCCCGTCATCACGCAACTCGGACGCACCGAAGCGGTGATGGTCTTGCTGGTCACCGGCCCGATGCCAACGGGTGACTTGAAGATTTACTGCGAAAACCTAAAGGACCGTTTGCAACAGGTGCCGCAAGTATCCCTGGTCGAACTGAGTGGATTTTCCGATCGCCAGCTTCGCGTCGAGCTGTCCGAAGAAGCGCTGCGACGTTACAACTTGACCGCGGCCGACGTGGCCCGAGTCATCGCACGGCAAGGCATCGACATTCCGGCCGGTGCGTTGGAAACACGCGACAACGAAGTCCTGCTGCGTTTTGTGGAACAGCGTCGCACGCCGGAGGAGCTCGAGGACCTGATTATCAAAGGCACGCGTGGCGGAGCAGAGATTCGCTTGCGTGATCTCGGCCAAGTCGTCGATTTGTTCGAAGACGAAGAAGTCAAAAGCTTGCTGGGCAACGAGCGGGCCGGTGTATTGCGAATCGAAAAAACGAAAACGCAAGACGCGATCCGCGTGACCACGGCGGTCAACGAATTCTTGGAAGCCGAACGCCAACGGCAACCGAACGTGAACATCGCCGTCGTCAACGACATGTCGACACTGATCAGCGATCGCTTGCAGTTGGTTCTGAAGAACGCGGTGCAGGGGATCATCCTGGTTTTCTTCACGTTATGGATGTTCTTCAACCTGCGGATGTCGTTCTGGGTGGTGATGAGCCTGCCGGTATCGTTCCTTGGCGCGTTGTTCTTGATGCCGATGCTGGGCTGACCATCAACATGATCACGTTGACGGCAATGCTGTTGGCGACGGGAATCTTGATGGACGACGGGATCGTCATTTCCGAAAACATTGCCCGGCATCTTGGCATGGGCAAACCGGCGATGCAGGCCGCGGTCGATGGCGTCAAAGAGGTTGCCGGCGGTGTCGTTTCATCGTTCCTGACCACGATCTGCGTGCTCGGTCCGCTCGCGTCGCTGGCGGGTTTCATCGGGAAAGTGCTGCAAGTCATCCCGATGGTGTTGATCCTGGTGCTGGCGGTCAGTCTGATCGAAGCGTTCAT
>NZ_JBICHO010000414.1:0-27218 GCF_043100905.1 Rhodopirellula sp. JB055
TACGGCACGCCGTGAATGATCACGTTGGTGACCGTGAACGCGTAGTCCGAATTGAAGGTGATGATGCCGATGTACCAGCACACCGCTGTCGTCAAAACCACAATGTCCTTGCCCGGGTTCCAAGCCCCATCACGGAGGCCTCGGCTCAGGCTGCGAGCGGCGTAGGCCAACATGCTGATCCAGTAGATCGGCATCACGATCGTCGCCGCGATCTCCGGCACCTGAATGAAGTCACCTTCGGCAAACCACCAAAAGTGCCTCGGCAGATGAGCGTGCCAATGGATCAGCGGATACAACGTGGCCAGGTAAATCGCAGAAGCATCGATCCACCAGCCGACTCTTTCGTCGTCGCCCTCTCGTGATCGATAGAGAGCGACCCAGCCGTATTGTTGGCGGATGAAATGGAAGACGGCCAGATACGCTAACACGCTCCAAAACAGCGTCACGCTCTCGCTGTAGATTGCACCGCCGATTGCAAACGCGAGGACCGGGGTCAGCCCGTACAACCAAGGCCGCCGGCGAAGTTCGGTGCCGTCGAAGTAGACACGAAAACCGGTGGCGTAAACGTGAGCGACATCGATCAGCAAGATCGTTGCGACCCAAGTCCAACCGGGTGTTTCGTCGTGAAGGAACCCAAGTGCGGCACCGAGCGGCAACATCGCCAGGGCGACCAACGCGCTGCCGCCGAATGTTGCCAAATCAACCGCGGGTGAGAACAACCACGGCAAATGTGCCAGGCTGTGTCGCGAAGGGGATGCGGAGTCGCAGGTCGTCATTCGCGGTCACAGCGTGGAAAAGTTGATTCTGGATCGAGCCTTGCTCGCACGTTCAGTCGATCGTGCTTCCCCACCAATTCTTGTTGGGTTTCCAGTCGGGTTCCAGCATCGCCGCTTCGCGTTTTTCCAAGCGTTCTTTGTTGGGACCGTGAGTGCGAGCCCAACGTTGCTTGGCCTTTTCAGGATCGAAACGTGGGTCGGGTTCTGGGAATTTCGCGTCGACCGATTTGAGGTACGCCAGCAGTTCTTTTCGCATGGCTGCGACTCGTTCAGGTTGCTCCGACGCAAGGTCATTTTGTTCGCCGATGTCGGTGGGCAAATGGTACAGCTCGTCGTGTGAATCCAGGTGGTAATGGATCAGCTTGTAGTCACCGGTTCGGATCACCGACGATGGTTCCCCACCTTGGTTGCCGTAGTGTGGGTAGTGCCAAATCAGCGAACGTTGCTCCAGCGATTCGTCTTTGCCGCTGGTCAACACGGTTTCCAGTGACCGGCCGTCGACATGTTGCTGCGGACGCAGAGGCAAGTTGCAAATGTCCAGAATCGTGGGGTACAAATCGGAGCCAATCACAGGCACGTCGCTGGTGGAATTCTCAGGGACGATCGCTGGCATCGAAACGTAGTAGGGCTCACGCAGTCCGCCTTCCCATTGTCGACCTTTGCCGCCGCGGTGTGGCAAGTTGCTGGTCGAGTAAGCGTCACCGGAGGAGACACCGCCGTTGTCGCCGGTGAAGATGACCAGGGTGTTGTCGGCTTTGCCGGATGCTTCGATCGCCGCCATCACGTCGCCGACCGCGTTGTCGAGTGTTTCCATCATCCCGGCATACACCGGGTTGTCTTGGATTTGACGAACGGGCAACGTGCGATCGATCTTGAACCGATTGCCATCGGCCGGCGGCGTCGGTGCTGATTCTCGGTACTTCTGCCAGAGTTCTTGCGTGGTTTGGATCGGGCCGTGGACGGCATAGAACGACAGCATCGCGAAGTAAGGCTGGTCGTCTTGTCCTTCGATGAACGAAGCTGTTTCTTTTCCCAACCGGCGCGTCAGCGATTCGCCGTCGGGCCCGTCTTCCATGACCGGGTTTTTGTAAGGCGCGAAGAAGCCACCGGGAGGGCTGCCGCGATGGTGGCCACCGATGTTGATGTCAAAACCGTGATCGGTCGGCATCGAGCCTTCGCCGCCCAAGTGCCACTTGCCGGCAAAGAACGTTTTGTAGCCCGATTCGCGAAGAGCTTCTGGCAGGGTCACGTCTTTCGAGGGCATCTCGTGGACGTACTCGGCCGGTAGCAGTTCGTCGCCACGGTTGAAGTTCATGCCGGTCTTGGCACCGATCCAGTCCGTGATTCCGTGGCGAGCGGTGAACTGACCCAGTTGAATGCTGGCTCGCGAGGGGCTGCAGACGCGGCAGTTGGCATAGCCTGCCGTGAATCGCATGCCTCGTTTAGCGAGTGCGTCGATGTGAGGTGTTTGATGGAACTTGCTGCCTTCGATTCCGATGTCATGCACCCCCAAATCGTCGACCAAAATCAGGACCACGTTGGGGCGAGCGTTTTCGGCTTTGGCCTGTGAGATGGACAAGCAAGCAAATGTGATGATCGCAAACAGCATCCAGAGCAGTGTCGACGAAGGGACGTCGAGCGAGCCAATGGTGATGGCTCTCACACGATTGGAATGCTGAGGATTGGGTTGGGAAGCGAAATTGGCAGGTCGCATGAGGGTAGCTCTCGGAGACGCGGACTCGATGTGGCTAACAATGTAGCTCCACAAATCAATTCCGTGCAAATTACTGAGCAAACAGAGCGGGTGTCGTCAAAAGTGTCTCGCTTCGAGATCTCAGGCTGGTGTCAGTGTAATCATTGTGACGTCTTTCGCGAAGCCGGGTTGGCAGGTCGTGAAGATGGCATTTTGTTTCTAAGTCGTTTGTGGGTCGTGTGTTATGAGGAGAGAGTCCAGTTTGCGTCGCAGTTTGGCATCCTGGTCGCATGAAGGAATGCTGTCTCGATGAGGATGTCGGGGAATGGATCAAGGACGGCTTCTCCCAATGGATCACTAGGACTCAAGCACATGACACGCTCACTTCGGACTTTCGTCACGGGCACTTTCTTCGCCACCATGGTTGCAGCGTTGGCTGAACCGCAAACCGCCCAAGCCGGACACGATTCGCCGCTGTATGTCGCCGCAGATCGCTATCGCGATGCCGTCAGCCACTTTGAAGACGAGGCCCGGCGGGTTCGAAGCCTTGATCGTGGCGTGTTGCGTTTGATCGACGATTTCGAAGACCAAACGAGCGACGTTCGTTCCGCCGCTCGACATCCTGATCGCTCGGATCGATTGGCTCGGGAGTTCAATGACGTCCAGTTCCTGCAGGCACAAACTGAACAAGCCGTCTTCGGCAGCGGATGCCCGATCATCGCCCGAGCGCTCACGCGTTGTTGGAGTGATGTGCTGGGTTCGTTCGCCGCACTTCAGCAGCAAATGGCCTACGTCCAGCCTTACGTTTCGGCTCGTCCAACGGTGACCTGCGACGTTCATCATCGAAGCCGCTATTCGGCACCGACCTACCCGTCGACTCCTCCGGTTGTCTTCCCTGGTCAAACGCCGTTGCCGCTTCCACGGACCGTGCCGCACGTGCAGCGGAAACCCATCAGCTATCCCCACCACAGTTCGCGCGATTTCAACTCGCATGATTTCTACCGAGGTGCTTCGCATCGCGACGCTCCTCGCCCCGGCAACTACCGAGCCTCGATCCCTTCGCGAAAATCGGTGCCCAAGGGAGCTGAAATCGGTTTGGTGTTGTTGAATAGCTTTCTGAATCGGTAGTGAACCGGCCTGTTGATTGACTCGAGTTTGGAACCCGACGCGTGAGTTTTGAAGTTGCGCTTTTCTCAAAACCCGAAGCGTCAGCGAGGGAAAAACGATGTTGACTTCGCCTCGCTAACGCGTCGGGTTATGAAAAACCAATGCCTCACGCAAAAGCGCAACTTCAAAACGCGTGAGCGAGGGATCCACAGGCTCGTTGCAATGGCAGGCGATCCCTCGCTCACGCTTCGGGTTAGGATCAGATCAACAGACCGATACGGCTGGGGGCTTGATGGCCGAACGCGAAGGTCATCACGGATGACCGCCCCAACCGGGGCGAATGGGGATGGATGGCTCCAGAGGAGCCCGCGTACATAGCTCGGGGCGGAAGCCCCGAGACCACCATCCCAAAGAAAACCAGGCCGCCCCGGCAGGGGCCGTCGTCGATGATGCGCCACAAATTGGCCCCACGGCAAATCGACAAATCGTGATGGAGATGAAGTATGGTAGGCGTCCCCACGCCCACCCCTCCCCACGAAGGATTCTCGCGATGCGAGCCTTGCTCCAACTGCCGTTTTCGTCTCACCAAGTTGACTCCCCGTTGGTCTGGATCTTGCGAAGCGTGATCGTGACCCTCGTCGCGTTGGCTTCCACGATCAACGTTTTCGCGGAGAAGCCCAAGAACGTGTTGCTGATTTGCGTCGATGACTTGCGACCTGAGTTGGGCTGCTATGGAGCGGACTACATCTCGTCGCCCAACATTGATTCACTCGCCGCCAAAGGCATTCAGTTCAATCGGCATTTCGTTCAGGCCCCGACCTGTGGTGCCTCTCGATTTGCGATGCTGACGGGTTGCTATGGCCCTTCGGGAAACCACGCTTTGTTTTCGCGAGCCAAACAGATCGCGAAGGACCCGAGTTCCGTCACCCCGTCGATGCCGCGTTGGTTCCGCGATCACGGGTACACCAGCGTTTCCGTCGGCAAGGTCTCGCATCATCCCGGCGGTCGTGGCGGAGCGGACTGGAACGAAGAAGCTGAGATTGAAATGCCAGGTGCTTGGGACCGGCATTTGATGCCGACCGGGCCCTGGCAGCATCCTCGTGGATCCATGCACGGATTGGCCGACGGTGAGATCCGCAAAGACGCCAGCCAAATGGATGTGTTCCAATCCGCAGGCGGTGAGGCGAAGTACCCCGACGATTTGATTCTGGAAACGTCGCTGGATGAGCTTGCCACGCTGGCCAAGGACGCCGCCGACAAGCCGTTCTTTTTGGCGGTCGGGTTCATTCGTCCGCACCTCCCCTTTGGGGCTCCCGCCGAGCACATGGAACCTTATCAGCAAACCGTGTTGCCGGTGGTCGGCCATCCCAGCAAGCCATCGGGCCAGACGACTTGGCATCGATCTGGCGAGTTCATGCGTTACAACCGCTGGGGCAAGGATCCGAACCAAGACACCGAATTCGCAGAGGCGGTCCGGCGGCACTACGCCGCTTGCGTTTCTTACGCGGATGCAAACGTGGGCGAGGTGTTGAAGCAACTCGATGAGCTCGGGCTGCGAGAGTCCACCGTCGTGGTCGTTTGGGGAGACCACGGTTGGCACTTGGGCGAACATGCGATTTGGGGCAAGCACGCTTTGTTCGAGGAATCGTTGCACTCGCCGCTGATCATTCATGATCCCTCGATGAAAAGCGCCAACCAAACGGACGCGATTGTGGAAACGATCGATGTGTTTCCAACGTTGTGTGAGCTGACAAATCTTCCGTCGCCGCCAAAGGTCGATGGCGAGTCGTTGGTGCCTGTGTTGAAAGCCCCAGCATCATCGGAAGGCGAAGCGGTTTCGTATGCGAAGGCCACGACGATTCGCACATCCACGCATCGTTTGATCTCGCATCCAAAGGGTTTTCATGAGCTGTACAACCACGAAACGGACCCTGGCGAAACCAAGAACATCGCCGAGGAAAACCCTGAGCTGGTTCACCAGTTGCAGCAACGTTTGAAAGAACGCTTGGCCAACCGTCAATCGTTCTGAGCACACAAAGTGGCATAGAATTCCAGCCTTTTTAAACCCCACATCTCGAAACACCAAAGATTAGTGTCCGATCAGAGTGGATTAGTGTTCTGCCAGAGCGGACAAGGGAACACTAATCTCAGCTGATCGAACACTAATGGTTCTTGGACAAGAGATGTTGGGCTTCAAAACGCCTGTGTTTCCAACGCGAGTGGCTCCCAAAAGATGTGGGGTACAAAAAGGCTTCCAGCCTGTGGTTCTCACTCCACTGGCTAAAAGCCTATGCCACTATTTTGGCGTAGAGTTCGCGGTAGGCGTCGACCATTGCGTCGATGGTGAATTGGGAACGGACGCGAGACTGGTTGGCTTGTCCGGTTTGCGTTGCCAGATCTTCGTCGGCCAAGAATCGTTCCAGCGAATGGACGAGCGCCGTGTCATCGTTCAGCTCGAAACCTTGGTTGGGATCGTGACCGATCAATTCTTGGCTGCCTTCGACGCGGCTGCTGACGACGGGTTTGCCTGCTGCCATGGCTTCCAAAATCACGTTGGGCATGCCTTCGTAACGGCTCGGCAAAACCACCACGCGGCTGGCAGCGATCCAGTTGGCGATGTTGCTCTGCCATGTCAGCACGCGAACGCGGTCACCGGAGACTTGCTTCGCCCAGTTGGACAGTTCGTTTTGTAGTGGGCCGTTGCCGATCAGCACCAACTTGCGATGGCTGTTTTCGGGAGCGAACCGCTCAACGGTGCGCTGCAGATGCTCCAAGCCCTTTTGCGTGTGCAATCGGCCGACGAACAGAACCACGGGGCTGTCGACGGGCCAACCCAGTTCGGTCCAGTCGATTGGATCGGCGGATGCAAACGCATCGACGTCGACCGCGTTGGGAATCACCGACGTGCGATCTGGTGAGAGGTTCAGTTGTTGCTGGGCGAAGGTCTCGACCGCTCGGCTGACGCAGACCACGTGGTCCACGTTACGAAGTGTTCGCCGTTCCACCGCCAGTCGCAATGAATTGGGTTCGGCGACACGGATGCCGGCGACTCGTGGTTGTCGAGACGAGACGTTGAGCATGCCGAGCACGTTGGCGTGCCAGAGAAACGTTTGCACCAATGAACCCGGTCGGCGTGCCAGCCAACGTCGCAACTGAATCGTTGCGGGCAGAAAACCGCGAGACGTTTGGACTCCGCCGCTGGTGACCTCGATGCCTTCGTCATGCAACTGTTGGACGAGTCGGTCGTTACCTTTGGGCAGAGAGTCCGCGGTGGGGAGTTTGCCGAAGCTGAACAGCCGCACGTCATCGCCTCGATCGCGAAGGCCGATGGCGAGCTGCGTGAGCGCTCGTTCGGCCCCGCCAAAGTTAATCTCGGTGATGATCAGGTCAATGTTCATGGTGCCAATCGCAAATCAGAGCCACTCACAATTCACAGCACCGGCCCGACCGTCCACGGTACAAATTCGTGATCGCCCAACCCGAGGCGTTCGCTGGCCGTTTGTGTTCCGCTGGCGAATCGTAGCAACTCTTCGAACAGTTGATCCGCGAGTTCGTCCATCGCGACGCCCTCGAGCAACTGGCCTGCGTTCCAGTCCATGTCGTCTCGCATGGCGTGGAACAAAGTGGAATGGCTGGCGATCTTGATCACGGGAACCGGTTTGCCGCCGAAGCAGCTTCCGCGGCCGGTGGTGAACAGAACCAAGTTGCAACCGCCAGCGACCTTGCCTGTGACGCTGGACGGATCAAAGCCCGGCGAGTCCATCACGTACAAACCTTGCTTGGGCACCGTGTCCGCGTAGTCCAGGACACCGTCGAGGATCCCAGTGCCGGACTTGCTGACTGCACCGAGTGATTTTTCGGTGATCGTGGTCAGCCCACCGGCTTTGTTGCCGATCGATGGGTTGTTGTCGATCTCGCCGCCGTACATCGCGACGTGTTGCTTCCACCAATCGACTTTGTCCATCAAACGCTGGGCCACCGATTCGTCACGCGAACGAGCGACGAGCAAGTGTTCGGCACCGATCAGTTCCGTGGTCTCGCTGAGCACGGCCGCGCCCCCGTGAGCGACCATGCGATCCGCGAGTGCACCGACCAACGGATTCGCAGTCCATCCTGAATGGCCATCGCTGCCGCCGCACTCCAGAGCGAGTCGAAGGTGATGAGCCGGGACTGTGGTTCGCGAATTTTGGTTGGCGATCTCGAGCATCGTTTCGAGATGCTTTTCCGCGCGATCGATCGTCGCTCGCGTGCCGCCTTCGGCTTGCATGGTCAGCATCGTCGTCGAGACCGATTCCGATTCGGGCGAGGTGACCGGCAGCGAACGAGGGTCGGAGATCGCGACGAGCTGGTGATGTTCGCTCAGGTACTCGGGCGTCGTTTGTTCGCAACCCAATCCGATCGTCAGGCAGGATCCAACATTCGCGTGACCAGCGTAGCCCTTGAGGACTCGGCCGAGCATTTGTTGTTTTTGGCCGGCGTAGCGAAGCGCGCAGCCGGTTGTATGCGTTCCGATCGCGATTCCATCCACGTTGGGGAATTCCGCCAAGCGTTCAGGAGGAAAACGAGCCGCGACATGGTGGCAAACCGTCGCACTGCAATTCACGCGAGCCAGAATCTGAACGTAGTTTCGCGTGCCGACTTGGCCGTCCGGTCGCACGAACCCCTCAAAGGTTTTCTCGGCTGGAACGGTTGGCTTTTTCGCAGGAGCGGATTTTGAGAAAGCGGTTCCGACCAGCGACCGCCAATCCGAGTCGACTTGATGAGCGTCGACCAAATTGTGCGAGTGCACGTGTTCACCGACGCCGATGTCGCAGGACGCTTTGCCGATCGGTTGGCCAAATTTGATCACCAATTCGCCGGCGGGAATCGCTTGGGCGGCGACTTTGTGTCCGGCGGGAACGGCGGACCCTGCGATGCGGAGGTTGCCGATCGTTTCGCCGGCCACCAAGGCCCGCGCGGCCATCCAAACGTTGTCGCCATCGTGCAGTTGAACGACGCCGTGGTCGGTTCCATTGGGCGCGGCGCCGCCCGGACTCTTTTCGGATGGATCGGCGACCCCGGAACGCTCCCCGTTGGCATTAGGATTCGGTGTCGAGGCGGATGGGTGGTCGGTGCCAGTCATCTATTGAGCGGTGGTGGTTGGAATTTTCCGAGCTGCTACCATTTTCACTTCTGGGCAGTCTGACAGACCCCGGACTCGCTCGCCATCATGGCGAGGAGACGTACCTTCGCATTCCTTTCGCTTGCCAACTGGGCTGAACCCCCGATGAAAATTCACGAGTATCAAGGCAAACAGCTTTTCCGAACCGCCGGCGTGCCGGTTTTGGATGGGCACATGGTGACAACGCCTGACGAAGCGGCTGCCGCATACGACAAACTAGGTGGCAAAATCGCGGTCGTCAAAGCTCAGATTCACGCTGGCGGGCGTGGCAAAGGCAATGTCATCGACAACCCAGACCAAAAGGGCGTCGTCCTGGTCAAATCGGCCGAAGAAGCCAAAGCGGCAGCCGAGGGATTGTTGGGCAAGAAATTGGTCACGATTCAAACCGGGGCCGAAGGGCAAACGGTTTCCAAGGTCTTCGTCGAAGCCGGATGCGACATCGCTCGCGAATTGTACTTGGGGATCGTCGTCGACCGCGGCAGCAGCAAGCCCGTTTTGATGGTCAGCACCGAAGGCGGTGTCGAGATCGAAACCGTCGCGGAAGAAACTCCCGAGTTGATTTTCAAGGAGCACTTTGATCCCGCCGTTGGGCTGGATGGTTACCAGGTCCGCAAGCTTTGCAAGAAGCTCGGCATCGAAGGGGCTGCGGCCAAGAGTGCTTACAAATTCATGACGGCGATGTGCCGATTCTTCGTCGATTTCGATTGCGAAATGGCGGAGATCAACCCGCTCGTGATCACCGGCGACGGTGAAATGGTGGCGTTGGACGCCAAGATCATCTTCGACGAGAACGCGATGTTCCGTCACAAAGACTTGGAAGAGCTTCGTGACCTCAGCGAAGAAGAAGAGTCCGAGTTGCGAGCCAAGAAGGCTGGGCTCAGCTACGTCAAACTCGATGGCAACATCGCGTGCTTGGTCAACGGAGCCGGGCTGGCGATGTCGACGATGGACATCATCAAGTATCACGGTGGCGAACCGGCCAACTTCTTGGACGTCGGTGGGGGAGCCAACGCGGCTCAAGTCACCGAAGCGTTCCGGATCCTGTTGTCGGACCCCAACTGCAAGGGTGTGTTGGTCAATATCTTCGGCGGGATCGCTCGTTGCACAACGATTGCGGACGCCTTGATCACGGCCAGCAAAGAAGTCGGGTTCAACGTGCCTTTGGTGGTGCGATTGGAAGGAACCGAAGTCGAGGAAGGCCGCAAAATGCTGGCCGAAAGCGATGTCGACATCATCAATGCGATGGATTTGACCGACGCGGCGAAGAAGATCGTCGCGGCAACTGCGTAGTGGCGTCGTCGCTGCTGTTGGCTATGAGCTGTCGGCTTCTAGCTTCTTGAATCAACCCTCCAATCACACCTCCTGCTGCTGGCCAATCGCCGGCGGCTAATCGCTAAGAGCAATCTTCCATGAGTATTCTGGTCGACAAAAACACCAAGGTCATCTGCCAGGGGATCACTGGCAACGCCGGAAAATTTCACTCGCTTGGGTGCCGCGATTACGGCACCCAAATGGTCGGCGGTGTCACGCCCGGCAAGGGTGGCCAAGACGTTGAAGGCATTCCTGTTTTTGACACCGTTGAAGAAGCGGTTCAGAAAACCGGTGCCGACGCGACGATGATTTTCGTCCCGCCTCCGTTCACCGCCGACGCCATCTTGGAAGCCGTTGACGCTGGCATCCGCGTCATCGCCGCCATCACCGAAGGCGTGCCTGTCATCGACATGGTGCGAGTTTACGAAAAGGTCAAAGCCAGCGGATCGACGCTGATCGGCCCTAACTGCCCCGGTTTGATCACTCCCGGCGAGTGCAAGATCGGCATCATGCCCGGCTACATCCACAACCCCGGCAAAGTCGGCGTGATGAGCCGCAGCGGAACGCTGACCTACGAAGCGGTTTGGCAAACCAGTTCGCTGAAGCTCGGTCAAAGCACCTGCGTTGGTCTGGGTGGCGACCCGATCGTCGGAACGAACTACATCGATTTGTTCAAGATGTACCAGGAAGACGACCAAACCGAAGCGATTTTGATGATCGGTGAAATCGGTGGCACGGCCGAAGAAGAAGCCGCCGCGTTCGTCAAAGAGCACGTGACCAAACCGGTCGCCGCCTTCATTGCTGGTCGCACGGCACCTCCCGGAAAACGCATGGGCCACGCCGGTGCGATCATCAGTGGCGGCAAAGGCACGGCAGAAGAAAAGGTTGCCGCGTTGGAAGACGCTGGCATCGTGGTCGCTCCTTCGCCAGCCGAAATGGGCGAAGCCGTCGTCAAGGCAATGTCAAAGTAATTTCGGTTGCTGGCAGATTTACTCTGCCGCACAGCAACCTGGGACGCATCAACCTGTAGCACGGCGGTCCCCCGCCGTGAATCTAGGCATGTAGCAATCGCCTCTCTCTTCGCTGAGGTCAGGTGGTTTGTTTGCGGGGTCTGGCAACGCGGGCCTTTCCCGAAACGAAGTTTTGGGGAGGTCAACATGCGGTTCAGTCGTACGCGAGGGTGAGGACCGGTCCTGGGAGGTGGCATGCACTGCTCTTCCCGGAATTCTCGCTGAACGCTCGCATTCCGACCCGTCCCGCTGCGCGGGCGGGGTTCGCAAGCTGTAGGCCAGGTCTCACCTGGCGTTAAGCCGATGCTTGGCAAACAAGCGAGACGTCCAGGCTACCGTTCATGACGAGGGCGGTGTTTCCGGCAAAGAACCAACGCCAGGTGGGACCTGGCCTACAAGCAACAACGCGTCCGTCACAGCCCGCCGCGTTCGCAAGGCCGCCCCGCAGTTCCACATCCGTGGCCATTCCCTCCTCGCGGACGCGTTGGGGAGCGTCCTGCAATTGGCAGTTCCATCGCGTGTGCCACCGTGGCGGGCTGTCACGGAGGAGCTTCTGGGATGAGGACTCGGGCGTTCGTTTTGGCGTAAGTCTCTGTTTTGAAACGTCTTGCGTCGCGTTTTGGAATGTGCGGCACGGCGATTGCTCATTCGGCGGCTTCAACAAGCAAAGCTGCCATTTTGGTTGGCCGTGAAGTCGGGCGTGTTTGAAATCGCACCGATCAGTCAGCCAAAACAGGTTAGCCCCACCACACATTTCCCCCACATCTCGACTCAAGACCACGAAAGGTGTCACGGACATGGCAGCAGCCACCAAGAGTGCAACCAAAATTCGTTTGCAACCCCTCGGCGAACGCATCGTTGTTCAGCGTGAGGAAAGCGAAACCACGACCGCTGGCGGCATCGTGTTGCCCGATTCGGCCAAGGAAAAACCTGCTCGCGGGACCGTTGTGGCCTTGGGCACCGGCAAATTGCTGGACGACGGCAGCCGAGCTGACTTCCAACTGGCCACTGGCGACCGCGTGTTGTTCAGCAGCTACGCCGGCGAGACCGTCGAAGTCGACGACACCGAATACCTGCTCATGCGAGAAGACGACGTCTTGGCCGTGATCGAGTGATTCTCGGCGATGGATTCCATCGCGTCGTTCTGAAACCTATCTCTGCACACCTTTCAATCAAATAGACAACCATGCCAAAAATCATTGCGTTTGACCAAGAAGCACGCGAAGCCATTCGCCGTGGCGTGACCAAACTCGCTCGCACCGTAAAAGTCACCTTGGGCCCCAAAGGTCGCAACGTGATTTTGCAAAAGAGCTTCGGCAGCCCCACCGTGACCAAAGACGGCGTGACCGTTGCCAAGGAAATCGACCTGGAAGACCCCTATGAAAACATGGGTGCGTCGATGGTTCGCGAAGTCGCTAGCAAGACCAGCGACGTTGCCGGTGACGGAACGACCACCGCAACCGTGATGGCCGAAGCGATCTTCAATGAAGGCCTCAAAGCCGTCGTCGCAGGCGTCAACCCAATTCAAATGAAGAGCGGCATCGAAACCGCTGTCTCGGACATCACCGAGCAACTTCACAGCATGGCGGTCAAAGTCAAAGACCAAGAAGCCATGGCCAACGTCGCGACCATCGCCAGCAACAATGACCGTGAAATCGGAACGTTGCTCGCCGACGCGATGAGCAAGGTCGGCAAAGACGGCGTCATCACCGTCGACGAAGGCAAGAGCCTGCAGACCGAACAAGAATGGGTCGAAGGTATGCAGTTCGACCGTGGCTACTTGTCGCCTTACTTCGTGACCGACTCGACCAGCATGGAAGTCGTTCTCGAAGACGCTTATGTCTTGGTCTTCGAAAAGAAGATCAGCAACATCAAAGACATGGTGCCGTTGCTCGAAAAAGTCGTTCAGCAAGGCAAGCCTTTGTTGATCATCGCCGAAGACGTCGATGGTGAAGCACTCGCAACGCTCGTCATCAACCGTTTGCGTGGCACGTTCACCGTGTGTGCTGTGAAGGCACCTGGTTACGGCGATCGTCGCAAAGCCATGATGGAAGACATCGCGATCTTGACCGGTGGTCAAGCGATCTTCGAAGCTCACGGCGTTAAGCTGGAAAGCGTTGACCTGCCACAACTCGGTCGCGCCAAGAAGGTCATCGTCGACAAAGACAACACGACCATCATCGAAGGTGGCGGCAAGAGCACGGACATCAAGGCTCGCATCGACCAAATTCGTCGCGAAATCGAACTCAGCACCAGCGATTACGATCGCGAAAAGCTGGAAGAGCGTTTGGCCAAGTTGGCCGGCGGTGTTGCCAAGGTGAACGTCGGTGCGGCCACCGAAAGCGAAATGAAAGAAAAGAAGGCTCGTGTCGAAGACGCCCTGCACGCAACCCGTGCTGCCGTCGAAGAAGGCATTCTGCCCGGTGGTGGCGTTGCTTTGCTGCGTGCCAGCGGCAAAGTCAAAGCGGCTGACTCGCTCAGCGACGACCAACTGGTCGGTTACAACATCGTTCTGCGTGCTTGCCGTGCTCCGTTGACCATGATCAGCGAAAACGCTGGCCAAGACGGCGGCATCGTCTGCGAAAAAGTTTTGGCGATGAAGGGCAACGAAGGCTACAACGCATTGACCGACGTTTACGAAGACTTGGTCAAGGCCGGTGTCATCGACCCAACCAAGGTGACTCGCACCGCATTGGGCAACGCTGCCAGCGTCGCAACCTTGTTGTTGACCAGCGACGCGTTGGTTGCAGAGAAGCCAGAAAAAGCTGGCAAAGCCGGCCACGGTGGCGACCACGACATGTATTGATCCAGTTGGGCCGAACGTTCGGTTCTGCCCTCTGTGTTCCAAACATCCAACCCTTCGCTGTTCTTCGGCGAAGGGTTTTTTATTGGAACAGCAAGCTGACTTTGTCTGCCGCTGTCTTTGCGTTTTTGAGACGCTCCGCCAGTGAGGTGTCGACTTTCTGATTCATGATTGTTGAGGGGGGTGCCGTTGGCCGAGGCAGCGATTCGCAAGGACAGGTCCGTCTTGCTGACGCATGCGCGACGATGAAGCGTGTGCAATCGCGAGGTGGGCATCCTAGCGGAGGGAAGCGGACGGAGGCATGAACGCTGGATGAAGCTCACAAGAAAGAGTGTTCGGTGGAGGAGTGCGGGGCAGTCGATGTAGGGGTCGTTCGTACGCGTGGCGGCCGATGTCTAGCTTCAGCCAAATTTGTTGATTTCCGAATCGATTTCCAGTCGGTTCGTGCCGATGAGTGGTCAGTTGAGAGCGTTTGGGAATCACCGTTGCTGGTTCGATTTTCCGATCGGCACTCTCCTGAACGAAAAGTTGAATGTGCGGCGAGCGTGGCTCTGGGCCGATTCCGCCCCCTGAAATTCGCGAAGACCCGTGAATTCCTGGGGAAGACACGATCGGAAGAAGTCCGTCGGGGTTGCAAATTTTCGCTCTGAGCCGTACTTTTTGCCTTCCTTTCCCGCCCCGCCTGCGTTTTGGCAGGGCGTATCCTTTACCCAGTTCACTGCATTTTGGGGCGAAGGGCACCGAAATCACGCGTTTTAGCGTCGTTTTCACCGCTCTGGGGCTGCCGTTTTCCTGTTGATGGAAACCCAGTTCTCCGAACCCGCAATGGACCAAATCCCGGAGATGCCGCGAAGATGCGCGGCAAATATTCTGATGGCGAATGAAATTGTCAAAGAGATGATTGAAGCTGGTGTCCACTTTGGTCACCGTACCAGTCTCTGGAATCCGAAGATGGCTCCTTACATCTTCGGTAAGAAAAACCAAATCCACATCCTCGACATTCGCGAAACGCTTCGCGGTTTGCTTCGAGCGAAGAAGTACCTGTCGCAAGTCGCCGCTGGCGGCAGCTTGATCCTGTTCGTCGTTACCAAGCGTCAAGCTGGTGAAGCCGTCGAAGAGCAATCGCTGCGTTGCGGCATGCCTTTCGTCAGCGAGCGTTGGCTCGGTGGCACGCTGACCAACTTCCGCACCATTCGCAGCCGACTGGGCCGTTTGGAAGAGTTGGAAGCCCTGCGTGCTGGCGACGGCATCAACGATTACAGCAAGAAAATGCAATCGTCGTTGAACCGCGAATATCGCAAGATGTATCGCAACCTGAACGGTCTGCGAACGATGAACCGTTTGCCGGAAGTCATGTTCATCGTTGACCCTGGCAAAGAGCGCAACGCAGTTCGCGAAGCCAAACGTTTGGGCATCACCACCGTTGCTCTGATCGATACCGACAGCGACCCAACCCAAATCGATTTGCCGATTCCTGGCAACGACGACGGGATCCGCAGCGTTGAAATGATCATGCGTGAATTGGCGGACGCTGTGATCGCTGGCAAGGGGCAAACCCAAACCGAAGCGGCACCGAACGCACAAGCTGCACCGGAAGCCGCCGCGCCAGCCGAGCAACCTGCTGCAGAAGCTGCTGCCGCTCCCAGCGAAGGCTGATTTCGACCCCCACATTCACTGAATTCAATCAACGATTAGGAAACAGAAACATGACGACGATTTCCGCCAAGGCGGTGAGCGAACTTCGCAAGTCCACCGGCGCCGGGATGATGGATTGCAAGAAGGCATTGGAAGAATCCGGTGGCGACTTGGACGGCGCGATGGATTACCTTCGCAAAAAAGGCCAGAAGGTCGCCGCAAAACGTGCGGACCGCGAAGCATCGGAAGGTGTCGTGGCTTCCGTGATCGAAGGCAATCGAGGCCTGCTGCTTTCGCTCGGTTGTGAAACGGACTTCGTTGCCAAAAACGAAGCCTTCATCGAACTGACGAACACCATCGCCAAGATGGCTTTCGATGCCAACTGCAAGTCCATCGACGACGTCAATGCACTGGAGCTCGACGGAACGACGGTCAAGGAACGCTTGGTCAACGAAACCGGCAAAGTCGGTGAGAAGATCGAAGTCACCCACTTGGAAGTCATCGAAGGTGAAAACCTGGCTTCGTACATTCACGCTGGTGCCAAGATTGGTGTCCTGGTGTCGTACAAAGATGGTGGCAAAGAAGATGCACCGATGTTCTTCCGTGGTGTTTCGATGCACATCGCTGCCATGAAACCTTCGATCCTTCACCCCAGCGAATTCGATGAAGAGTTCGTGACCAAGGAAACCGAAGCACTTCAGGCTCAGATCAAAGCTGAGAATGAATTGAACGAAAAGGAAAACCTCGGCAAGCCGATGAAGAACGTGCCTCAGTACGCGAGCCGTCGCCAACTGACGCCAGAAGTCTTGGCTGCGACCGAAGACGCCATCAAAGAAGAACTGAAGGCCGAAGGCAAACCCGAGAAGATCTGGGACAAGATCGTTCCTGGGAAGCTCGAGCGATTCATCGCTGACAACACTCTGCTCGATCAAGAGCGTTGCTTGTTGAGCCAGTTCTACGCTTTGGATGACACCAAGACCGTGGAAGCCGCGATCAAAGAATTCCACCCCGAAGCGGAAGTGGTCGCCTTCAAACGCGTCGCCGTCAACTGATCCTTTCAGATCAATCAAAACTTCAAAACGCCTTGCTCGTGACACTCACGAGCAATTCGTTTTTTAATTTGTCAACGTGCAGCTCCAGTTCGACGTGATGACCCAAGATTTAGATTCGGCATAGAGCGAATGAAGGTTGGGTCAAATCGCATTCACCGAGTCATCCAATCGCTAGTGAAGAATTGCGTTGATCCGTAATCTTCGGCTGAACCATTTTTCTGTTCCGTTTGGCGGCTTGCAACATGAACCAGTGTCGAATTGCTTGGCAGTTGTTCCTTCTCTTTGTATCCACCCGATGCAACGAAGTGGGATCTTTCGTATTCGATCGAGCGTTGCGAACACGCCCATCGAAGAAGAGATACCAGATGATGAAGAGTCTTCAGGCGGAGCCGGCGAGGACGAACCGACCAAGAAAAGGGGACGGGGGTCAATTAGGGGCGGTTTTTTGATTGGGGCCGTCCTCGTGATCGGAGTGTTGACCACAGGTCGTGTTTGTCAGCGAGTTTTTCGACCCATTCGATGTCGCCGAAGGGGCGGTCTCGCTGGACGCTTGTTCGAATCATCCCGATCTCCTTTTCGCTGAGTGCTTGATTGGCCCGCTTGCTCCAGTTCGCCGTGCGACGGATTGGACAGGTCGACAATAGTTTTGGATCTCGGTTTGTTCCCGAAAAGACCCCCGTCCCCTTTTTTGCTTTCGGCAGCGCGGCAGAACCAGTTCTTGCAGCGTTTCGGTGCGAATGTGGTAGAGATATTTAGGCAAAGACAGCTATGAAACCAGACAGCTTTGATAATATCGCGAAGGAACTTTTTGGACGAGCGTTGGAGCCGTTGGGCTTTTCATGCTCTGGTTCAAAGACATCAGTGTTCCATCGAAAGGTTGACGGAGATATCTATCACTTGGTGATGCCCGATTTGGGGACACGTGGCGCTTGGTATGACGTTAAAGTCTTTCCATTCTGGTCGAGGCTTGACCCGCAGTTCGTCGAAAGGTTCCCTGATTCGCTGGGCGTTCCAACAGACGTGTTCTGCTTTTTATCTGAGCGAGGAATCGGGCCAGATCAGAAGCAATTTAATTGCAAATCCGAGGACAACTTCCGTAGTCGCTTCGAGAAAACTGTTGAGCCGTTACTTGCTTCGGTTGCGGTTCCCTATCTTGATCGGTTTCAGAATGTCCGTGACCTACTGCCAGGGGTCCGCAACCCGCTTCATAAAGCAATTGCACTACACGAAGTCGAGGGAATCGAAGCATCGACTGAGCAACTGAAGCGACAACGTGATCGCTTGTCGGGACTTAATTCTTCAGATAAAAGTGTTGTTTCAACACTTCAGTTATTGGACGAGCTATTGGGTTCTCCGGCGTAAGTGTTCGACTAAACCGGACCAAGAAAAGGGGACGGGGGTCGATTAGGGGCGTTTCTTTGATCGGGGCCTTCCTCGTGATCGGAGTGTTGACCACAGGTCATGTTTGTTAGCAAGTTTTTCGACCCATTCGATGTCGCCGAAGGGGCGACCTCGCTGGACGCTTGTTCGAATCATCCCGATCTCCTTTTCGCTGAGTGCTTGATTGGCCCGCTTGCTCCAGTTCGCCGTGCGACGGATTGGCCAGGTCGACAAGACTTTTGGATTTCGGTCGGTACGTTTGGCCCACCGGTGGAATGAACCGTGTTGCGACAACTCAGCTCGTTGGACCAAGTTTGCTTGCACCGGATTGCGTTCCACATGTCGGCACACTGTCAGGAAGTGCTCGGCATCTTTGATGAAAAAACTCTTGAAACGCGACTGGTACAGATTTCCTTCGCCTGCGGTGCGGTAGTGAGCGTGATAGCGTTGGGTGTGCGTGGCGGTGACCCAACGCAGCATCTTTCCCATTTGCACGTCGCGGTCGGGGCGAAGTACGAGATGCCAGTGGCTTGGCATCAAAACGCAGGAGTAGATTTGCACTTCGTAGCGTTCCAGTCCTTGGCCCAACAAACGCTCGAAGGCCGCGTAGTCTTCGGGCTTGTGGAAAATCTTTTGCTTGGCATTCCCACGATTCAACGCATGGTGGATCCCGTCGACAACCTCCAATTATTTGCCTCGTCAGCAGAATCGGTGGGTTTGATTTGGCTCAGGGAGCTTTCCTAGCTGGTGATACAGGGCGATTTCGATCGTTTTATACGATTTGAAACCGTAGGCCTTTCTCAACGCCAGTTTGGCTTTGGTGTTCTTTGTCATCACCCAGCTATAAGACCGCAATGAGCAGGTATAAGACTCTTCCCCATAAACATCTGGTAGCTGACTCGCGAGAGAACTTGCGTTGAATGGCGGTCAACGCAATTGTTCTGGTCTGCAAATCGCGCGCGACGGATGAAGTCACCGGCGGCCGCATGCCTTCTTTACAAATCCAACGTCTGCAACAAGGACATGGTTGCGATGCCGTAGAACGTGTATTCGACATCAGGGGTTTGGTCCAAGGCAAACCCGACGAAGCCGCCTTCGCGCTGCATTGATTCAGCGTAAGTTTGCAACCGTCCGGCGTTCACTCGCTTTCCCGCGCCAAGATCGACCAGAGTGATCAGACCAGTGCAGGAACTCAGCAAATCGGCGAATGGAATCCGCGTGTTGGCTGCCAAGCCGCCTTCTTCGCCCTGCATCTCGAGCAGGAACTCAATGGTGTCAGCTTCCTTTGCGGGATCCAGTTTTCCCAGTGTTTTCAGCGTTCCAATCGCCGCGGCGGTCGGGTTCACTCCGGCTCGCTTGGCGACGCGAATTTCTCGGTAGCCGCCATCGGGTTGCTGTTGGCTTTGAAGGAATTGCAGCAGGCGATCGACGTTGGGAACGGGGACTTCCATCAACTCATAACACAGCACCGAGAGAAACGATTGATAGGTGCTGCCCGCGCGGCCCTCCGGTGTTTTCGCGAATCCGCCATCGTCGGTGCGAAGGTCAGCGAGCAGTGCCGCGACGTTGTCTCGCCACTGGTGGTCTTCGTCGGAGATCACCACCACCCCTGCGGCCATTTCCAGGATGGCAGCCCCGAAGATCAGCGACATCAGATCGACGATGGAGTCGCGTTGCCTCATTCGCCTTCGCAGGAACACGCCGGCGGCTTCGGCGGTTGCGGCGTCGAGTTCGCCGAGGACCCACAGCGTTCGCAAGGCAAAAGAAGTGTAGTACGGATCACTTTCACCCTCTCGGCCGGCGAAACCACCATCCTCGCGTTGTTGCGATCTCAGCCATTCGGTGTGGCGAGTTTGAAATTCAGGGCTCAAGCGACTTGCACCGACGGACAATCGCAACGTCAGTTCTTGGAGGTAGCCACTCAAATCAGATTGCCAACAGGATGTCCAGCATTTCCGCTGCGGTTGTGATCACGCGTGAGGAAGCTTGGAACGCGCGTTGGTAAGAAACCATCTTAATCGACTCTTCGTCGATGTTGACACCGGTGATCGCCAGGTGTTGGCTTTGCAGCGAAGTGTAGAGATCGTTGAGGCCTTCGGTCGCACTTTTCTGCACGCTGATTTCGCGTCCAAGTGCTGAGATGTTTTGTTCGTGGAGTCCGCGGATCGAGAGGTTGCCCAGTGACTCCATCGGTTGATCCACGAGGTCGAGCAGGTTGTAAAGCGTGTTGGTGTCCTCGTTGATTCCGCCGTTTGAGATCGCAAGCAAATCGATGTTGTCCGTCAGCACCGAGTTCACCTCGATGTCGACGGCGGATGAACCCGTGAAAAAGGTGTTCAAACCTGCGGCGGCGAGGAAACCGCTGGTGTCTTGGCCGAACGTGAACTGAGATGTGGCGGAGTCACTGTCGATCCGAATGCGGCCATCGCCAGAAATCGATGCGGTGACGCCTTCGACTGCGTTGATGTCGGCAACAATCGACGAGATCGTGGAATCATCGACGGTTCCCAGGTTTCGCACGTCGATTCGAGTGGTGCTGATCAGTTCTCCATCGGCGTCGACGATGTTGAGATCGAAGCTGCCGTTGTTCGGTTCGTAGGGCAATTCCGCTTCGCTCAGCGGCACAACGGGGTTGCTTGTGTTGCTGGAAACCAACGAGTCGAACCCGGTCCGGCCTTGGCCTTGGGAGTGGACTTGGTTCACCCCGTGAATGAGAGCCGAGGCCATTTCGTCCAGGTTTTCGATGTAGTCGCCAAACACGCCCCCCCGGGCCTCCAGGGCTGCGCCGACGATGCCGCTGGTGGCTTTCAATGGTGCATCGGTGTCGACGATTCGAACTTCCACGCCGCCCGCCTCTTCACTGTATGCGGTGTAGACTTCGCGGCGGTTGCCGTCGGCAATCAAGTAGTCACCATCGACGAAGACGCTGACGTTCCCGGAGGCTTGTTCTTGGAAGTTGATGTTGACGTAGGTGGCCAGTTCTTCCAGGTCACGGTAGCGTTGGTCGCGAAGCCCGGTCGCGTCGCTGCCCAACAAACCGCCTCCTTCAATCGTTGCGATCTCAACGTTCAACTGGGCGATTCGTTCGGTCAGACGATTGATTTGTGTCGAGGCGTCCTCCAATTCGGCATTCCAACCTTCCTGGAGTTCACCGGCATTGGTGCGGAGTTGTTGAACGTTGTTCGCGAGCGTTTGTCCTTGGATGATCACGAACTCTCGGGTGGCCGCATCGTTGGGCTGGGTCGATAGGTCGTGCAAGGCGTTGTTGAAGAGACTGAATTGCTCACTCAGTCCGCCGCCATCAAGGTCGGTGATCAAGGTCTCAAGCTGCGCGTAGGCGGAGCTGAGCGAATCCGCACCGGCCGCTGCCGTTTTCGCGTTGAACATCCGTTCGGCCAGTTGCTGGTCGATGACCTGCACGACACCGGTGGCGCGAACGCCATGGCCTTGAATCAAGTTGCCTTGGCGATAGGCTACCGCAGGCGTCTGCTCGAGACGTTGGCGGATGAAGCCTTCGGTGTTGGCGTTGGCAATGTTGTTGCCAACGACTTGCAGTCCAATTTGGGCCGCGTCGAGCGCTCCCTTGGATTGTTGGATGGTGCCGAACAGCCCCATGGTCGTCTCGCGAAAGTGTGAAGCCGAACGTTCGTGCGCGCACACGTGTGTTCGTTGAATCGGCACGCGAGGCCGTCAAACTTGACCCAATCGGTTCAGCAGGCTGAGAAGTTGCTAACTGTCGCCCCCCCCCGGCGGAGGGCGTGGTGGTTGCCACCCAAGCTCTGATCGCACGGGGCTGTTTTTTCCGCTGCTGTCGCCGATGGAGGCTCTCCGTCGGCACGGGCGCAACCAAATGGGGCCGAACGACTCAACTTTGGCATCAGAAGTGCGAAACATCGAGGTGGGCATGTCTGGCTTCACGTTGACCAAGTTTTGTTCTCCAGTGACAATTCGGTTACGGAAGTTATCGAACCCACATCGTTTTTCCCGTTGAAACCACCTCATGAGCACCGTCCCGTCGCAGCAACACGCCTCCGCCCAAGTCCCGGATCCTCGCGGGCGATTTGGCGATTTTGGTGGCCGTTTCGTTCCCGAGACACTCACGCGGGCGCTCGATGAGCTGACGGAAGAGTACGAAAAGGCCAAGCGTGATCCGGAATTCCAGCGTGAATTGGATGGGTTGCTGAAGACCTTTGTCGGTCGGCCCAGCCCGCTGTACCACGCCAAACGGTTGTCGTCGGCGGTTGGCGGAGCCCAGATTTGGTTGAAACGCGAAGACCTCAATCACACCGGTGCTCACAAAATCAACAACACGATTGGGCAAGCCTTGCTGACGTTGCGGATGGGCAAGACCCGAGTGATCGCCGAAACGGGGGCCGGACAGCACGGCGTGGCATCGGCGACGGCATGCGCTCACTTTGGGCTGCCCTGCACCGTTTACATGGGTGCCGAAGACATTCGGCGGCAAAAACCCAATGTGTTCAGCATGAAGTTGCTCGGCGCCAATCTCTCGGCCGTCGAGTCCGGTTCGCGAACATTGAGGGATGCCGTCAACGAAGCGATGCGAGACTGGATGGCTTCGGTCGAGAACACTCACTACATCATTGGCAGCGTGATCGGCCCGCACCCATTCCCCATGATGGTTCGCGATTTTCAATCGGTGATCGGTCGCGAAACTCGCGAGCAGTGCCGGGACACGTTTGGGCGTTTGCCTGACTGCGTCGTTGCCTGCGTCGGTGGTGGCAGCAACGCGGCCGGCATGTTCTATCCGTTTGTGGAAGATGAAGGCGTGCGAATGGTCGGTGTCGAGGCCGGCGGACGATCAGCAACGCCCGGCGACCACGCATCGCCGTTGTCTTATGGAAACCCAGGCGTCTTGCACGGCAGTTACAGCTACGTGATGCAGGACGAAGATGGGCAAACGTGCGACGTTCATTCGATGAGCGCTGGGTTGGACTATCCTGGCGTCGGTCCCGAACACAGCTACTGGAAAGACACGCAGCGAGTCGACTACATCGGTTGCCGCGACGACGAAGCGTTGGCGGCGTTCGAGCGTTTGGCATCCAGCGAGGGTATTTTGGCAGCCTTGGAAACGTCCCATGCGGTCGCCAAAGCCATTGAGATCGCGGGCAAAATGTCGGACCAAGAACACTTGGTGATTTGCTTGTCCGGGCGAGGCGACAAGGACTCGATGGAAATCGCTCGTCTTCGCGGCGAAGAGTGGTGAGCCACGGATGTCGTCTGACGTTTTGTTGGACGCCCTTTCACCATTGTTTACAGATTTGACATGACCGTTTGACTCTTCTTCTCTGATTGTATGTCCGCCCAAGACCGTACCCTGGATCACTACCAGGAATTGATGACCATCAACGCGACTTCGCATGTGTTGCGAACCGGTCGTGAACTGGGGTTGTTCGACGCTTTGTTGGAAGGCCAGAAAACGCTGGAAGTGTTGGCCGAACGAACCGGTTTGCCGGAGTCGCGGTTGTTGCTGTTGCTGCGGCCGCTGACATCGGTGGGCATCATCGAAAAGTACGCCGAGGACTATGCGATTTCTTCGGTGGCTCGGCTGTTGTGTCAATACGATGCGGATCTTGGCGATGCGGTTTGGCGTGAGGCTTCCACCGCTTTGAAATCGGAATCCCAATCGGCCGCCGAAACCACTGTTCCGCAAAGCCGTTTTGATTCCATCGCTGCGACTCAGTGGGTGCACACGCCAGCAGCAATGCAAGCCGCAGAAATCTTGGACTTTGGGCCGACTCCAGGAGAAGAAGGCGAAGGCGAGGGCACGGTTCTGAGTTCTGATCAATCGGAGCCGCAAACCTTGCTGGACCTGGGATGTGGGTCGGCGGTTTGGAGTTGTGCCGCGGCTCATCGTGACCCGCAACTTCATGTCACATTGGTGGATCACCCCGGCGCTTTGGAAGCCGCCATGGCCACTGCGAATTCAATTGAATTGGGCGATCGTTTCGAGTCCATCGAAGGCGACGCTCTGACGACGGAGCTTCCTGAGAATCGATACGACCATGTGTTGATCGCTCAGCGACTCAACAGCTACTCGGCCGATCAGATTCGTCTGATGTTGCAACGTGCGACGTCTGCGGTGAAGCCCGGCGGACGAGTGATCGTGATTGATTCGTTTGAAGGCCCGAACCGACCGAGTCTGGCGGAGTCGATCGAAGCGTTGCGGATCGGTATTGAAACGGAAGGCGGTGCGGTGCCCGAACTGAAAGAGGCTCAGGAGCGAATGAAAGATGCCGGGTTGGAATCGATCCAGTTCACCTTCATCGCTGCCAGTCGCGTTGGTTTGGGCCTGATGACTGGAATCAAGCCGTGATGGTTTCCAAGCCTTCGTCGCGAGACGCGAGTGTGCCAGTCGAATCTGACATGGGCGATGACCCATGGTCGTGGTGGCGGGATCGCATGCCCGTGACGAATCATTGGGCTTACTTCGATCATGCGGCCGTGGCTCCGATCAGCCAACCTGCCGCGGAAGCTCTTCGTTCATTCGCTGATGTTGCCGCATCACATGGTGATGTCCACTGGATGGATTGGTCGAGCGCCGTCAATCGACTGCGAGACTTGACGTCGGAATTGATTCATTGCGACAAGGAAGAAGTCTCCTTGGTTCCCAACACGACCACGGGAATCAATCTGGTGGCCGAAGGTTTGGATTGGAAGCCCGGTGACAACATGGTTGTTCCGGAGGGCGAGTTCCCAAGCAACCTGTACCCGTGGCTGAACCAGCAATCTCGCGGCGTCGAAATTCGAATCGTTCCGCGTCGCGATGGACGCGTCGAAGTCGCCGACTTGATGGGGCACGTCGATGAACGCACGCGATTGATCTCGGTCAGTTGGGTTGGTTACGCCAGCGGTTTTCGTGTGGATCTGGATCATTTGGTGAAAGAAGCACATTCACGTGGCGTGCTGGTGTTCCTCGACGCGATCCAGGGATTGGGCATGTACCCGCTCGACTTGCGAACCTGCGATGTCGACTTCGTGGCTGCCGATGGGCACAAGTGGTTGCTGGGCCCCGAGGGTGCCGGGGTGGCGGTGATTCGCAAACGTCATCTGAGTTCACTGCGTTGTCCGACCGTGGGTTGGAAGAGCGTTGAGAACGCTCACCTGTTTTCAGGTTCCAAGTTTGAGTTGCGTGAGGACGCCTCCCGTTTCGAGGGCGGTTCGCTGAACCAATCGGGAATGATCGCGTTTGCAGCCAGTTTGGAGATGTTCACCGCCGTGTCTCAGCGATTCGGTGCTGACGCGATTGGAAACCGCGTTTTGGAACGAGTTCAGCGTCTTCGCACGATGCTGACTCAGGCCGGTGCGAAGTTGTTGTTTGGACCGTGGGATGAGACGGCTCACGCCAGTGCGATCACGACGTTTGAAGTGCCGGGGGAATCACCCGACGATTTTCG
Organism: Rhodopirellula sp. JB055; assembly: GCF_043100905.1. Taxonomy (NCBI): domain Bacteria; kingdom Pseudomonadati; phylum Planctomycetota; class Planctomycetia; order Pirellulales; family Pirellulaceae; genus Rhodopirellula; species Rhodopirellula sp. JB055. Next base: position 25,344 of record NZ_JBICHO010000414.1, read on the forward strand.
TGCTCGGGCGCTCGATGCGGGCGTGGTGATCAGTTGTCGCGGTGGCGGCATTCGGGCCAGCGTTCATGTCTATAATGACGACGCGGATTTGCAACGATTGGTCGATTTGGTCGCCTCGTCCCCCGCTGTCTCTTCTTCCAATCCAGCGCGGAGCTGATCTGTTTTGACTCTGAACTCCTCCCATGACGCGGGTGAGCTTTCGCACTCCATCGCTGTGTACACCGGTTCTTTTGATCCGGTCACGCTGGGGCATTTGCACATCATTGAACGTGCATCGAAGTTGTTCGACACGTTGGTCGTTGGAATCGGCATCAACGCGGACAAGAAGGCGTTGTTCAATCCCGAAGAACGGATCGAATTGGTGCGAGCCATTTCGGATCACTTGCCGAACGTTCGGGTTGAGACCTTCGATGGATTGGCGGTGGAGTTTGTGCGTTCGCTTGGTGCCAGTGTGATGGTGCGAGGGATTCGCCCCCTGACCGACATTGCGGGCGAGTTCACGATGATGATGGCGAACCGTCAACTCGACGCGGAAATCGAAACGGTGTTCTTGATGGCCGACGAACGATTTGCTCACGTCAGTTCTTCGCTGCTGAAACAGATCGCGATTCTGAGCGAAGACGATGAGCACTTGGCAAAGTTTGTTCCGCGTCCAATCATCGCGTCGTTGCGTGCGAAACTTTCCGCACAAGCGTTCTGAGACTCACCGGGAATCAACATGATGTCCGAGGAGTCTGTTCCGCCAAATTCAACATCGCCGACCCACGCTCGGCAGGTCCGCACGGCGATGTCGGAACGGTTGCCGCCTTGGGGCGTGTTGGTTCTGGAGAGTCATCACGCTCCCGGTTTTTCGATGCAGTGGCGAGAGCACCCGTTTGTCAAAATCGTTTACTTCCTCAGCGGCGCCGGGACGTTTCATCTGGATGATCGTTCCCTCGAATTCTCTGCTGGCGACGTGTTCGTGATCGCACCTCATCTGCGGAATCGGATCTGCGACGGCGAAGGCACGCCGTCCAGTTTGTACGCCGGGTGCATCTGCGAGAACGTTTTGAAAGCGGAACCTGTCACCGCGTCGAGGATCACCTCGGGCAAGCTGTCCGGCGGCAACCGACAAACGCACTTTGTCGCGTCAAAATTACGACGAATGGTCTACACACAAAACTTGGCGGCGACGTCTTGCGGCATCGACATGATGGTGGATGCCTGGCGGCTGCTTCGCGGGGTCACAGATTATGACTGTGATCGCAAGTCTGGCAGCATTGAATCGACGTTGGCCCCGTCCGGTGTTGAGCAAGCATCCGATGTCGAGGTCGTTCGGCAATACATCCATGAGTTGCAGACGTCGTTTTTGGAAGCCACCACGATCGATGCTGCCGCGAATCAACTGAATTTGTCTCGCCGTACCTTCACTCAGTTATTTCGTGAACTGACTGGCACGACTTGGTTGCGGCGAGTGCGTGAACTCGGAATCGAACACGCCAAGAAATTGTTGCGGGAAACTGATCTGCCAATTGCATCGGTTGCCTTCGAATCCGGTTTTGCTGATCTCTCCACGTTCTATCGAAGATTCACCACCATGGTCGGCCAATCCCCCGCTGCCTATCGGCAGCAGACCAATTCAAATGTCTGAGAGTTGAGGCCGAGTCGGATTCCGTTGTTGGTTGGGATGACTTCGCGCCGCCCATCGACGACGGCCCCTCCCGGGGCGAATCGTTTCATCGATTGCTCAGGGGAAAGCTGCAAGACCACTCATGGTGTGAACACGTCGAACAGGGTGTCGGGCGGCGTTTGACTTTCGTCGGCTTGGGCAGGGGGTGGTTTGGAGGCCGATTTTTTTCGAACGGCTTTCTTCTTCGACACGGCTGTAGACTGCTC